>JAEHDN010000145.1 GCA_016880395.1 Candidatus Eiseniibacteriota bacterium | reverse complement strand
CGTGCTACGCTTTTCATAGCGCCGCCGTCACCCGTGGGAGCCAACCGTCCCGCCAAGAGGGGGCTGTTATGAAAGCTGTCGAAGCGGAGCTGGTCTCACTTGCGGAATCGGGTCACCGTCGTGAATCGCTGCTCAAGATGGGTGGCGCGGCGGCGATCCTGGGATCCATCGTGTTCGTCGCCGCGGGCATCGCCTTCGGCAATCTCACCCACTCGTCCGATCCGGAGACCCTCCTCCGGGTCATCGCCTCGCGTGGGCGCACCTTCTGGCCCCTGGTCCAGATGGGGTTCGCGTTCGGGGCGTTCCTCTGGGTGGTGGCGCTCACCGCGCTGGCTCGCACCCTCACCGACGGAGCGAGCTGGGCGCTCGCCCGGGTGGGTATCGCCGCCGCGTTCCTGGGGGCGACGATCCACATCATCGATTCGGGGATCAGTGCCTACGCGCTCGGCACGATCGCCTGGGACTGGTCGGCTCCGGGCGCCGAAACGACGCGGCTCCTCGCCTTCGGGGAGATCGTGCAGCGGATGCTGGGGGGCACCTGGGCCGCGGTGATCACCTTCTTCCACGGCGTCCCCTTCGTGCTGTTCGGTCTGGCGGTGGCCCTGAGCGGGCGCTATCCGAAATGGCTCGGGTGGGTTGGCCTGATCGGCGGGGCCGGATCGCTCCTCTGCGGCATCCCGATGTTCTTCGCGAAGTACCTCGTCTCCCTCGAATTCTATGTTCCCTTCGCGATGCTCCTCAGCGTGTGGATGATCATCATCGGCGTCCATCTCTGGAGCCGGGCGGAGGAGCTGTAGGTCGAACGGGATATCATAACCACCGCAAGATACTGTAAATAAACAGCTTAGGCAGGCATGGGCGAGCGGCGCGCTCCGGCGCGCCCCCTCGCCTCTCCATCCACTTCTGGCATTCCTGCTCTTTCCCCGTTCAGTTTGACCCGTCCGCATCGTTTAACTAGGTACACTCCCTAGTGTTTCCCCGAACGGGCACGGACTCCTGAGTGAGGGTAGGGGCTCGATGATCCTGTCGTCCGACGACCTCGCGCGCTCGATCTCCAACGAGCGCCTGCACCTCATCCTGATGCCCACCGAGGCCTGCAACTTCCGCTGCGTCTACTGCTACGAGGATTTCAAGTACCGCCGGATGGAGCCCTGGGTCGTCGAGGCGGTTCGAAAGTGGATCGCAAACCGGGCCCCCGGGCTCCGGTCGCTCCACCTGTCGTGGTTCGGGGGCGAGCCGCTCCTGGCGCGCGGGGTGATCCGCACGCTCATGACCGATGCACGGTCGCTCCACGAGACTCACCGGGACCTTCATGTCACATCGAACGCCACGACGAACGGCTACCTGCTCTCGCCATCGGTCCTCGCCGAGCTGGTGGACCTGGGCGTCACCGGATACCAGATCTCCTTCGACGGACCCCGCGAGCATCACGACCGGAAGCGCGTGCTGGCCGGAGGCGGAGGGACGTTCGATCGCATCTGGGGGAACCTGCTCGCCGCGCGCGAGGTGTCGCGCCCGTTCGCGATCACGATCCGGCTGCACATCGACCGGGAGAACACCGAGGCGGCGAGGGATTTCATCGATCAGGTGGGCGCGGCCTTCGGCGGCGACGATCGATTCGATCTCTACATCCGCGGACTCTCGCGGCTCGGCGGACCGAACGACGACTCGCTGCCCGTGCTCGACCGCGAGGAGAGTCTCCCGGTGATCGAGCGACTCAAAGATCACGCGCGATCGCTCGGCCTCAAGCTCTTCGAGGCCGAGCCGGGCCACTCGATCTGCTATGCCGCGCGCTCGAACTCCTTCGTGGTCCGCGCCAACGGCCGCCTCAACAAGTGCACCATCGCCCTCGAGGATCCGAGCAACCAGGTGGGCATGCTGCGCGCGGACGGAACCGTGGAGGTGAAGGCAGCCCCCATGACGCTCTGGATGCGCGGGCTACGCAGCGGCGACGCGGCGGAGCTCAAGTGCCCGATGCGGGGGATAGGGAGCGCGCAAGCGACCCCCGCTGGGGAGAGGCTCGCGCTGAAATGAATCGCTCGTCGCGCTGCATCGTCCTGGTCGTTCTGGCAGTCTTCGCCCTGTGCGGCGGAGTGTCTGTTCGCGCCAAGGATCAAATTTCCGGAAACGAAACCATCGTCGCAAAACTCCACGCGGGCAAGTTCGCGGAGGCGGAGGTGCTCGCCCGCAAGCGTCTCGCGGCGGTCGAGCGTGGGAGCGGCCCCGAGTCGGTGGAAACGGCCGACGTCCTCGACCTCCTCTCGGAAGCCATGCGGCAGGGGGGCAAGAGCGGCCGCCCGGAGGTCGGCGAGTTCTGCGAGCGGGCGGTCCGGATCAAGGAGAAGGTGCTCGGGAAGGAAGATCCGGGATACGCGGCCAGCCTCTACCAGCTCGGATCCTGGCACTACATGAACGGTGATTACGGGCACGCGCGGCCGCTGCTCGAGGAGAGTCTTCGCATTCGCGAGAAGACGCTGAGTCCCGATCATCTCGACGTGGCCGCGAGCCTGTTGATGCTCGGCGCTCTCCGGTCGGAGACAGGCGATAACGTCGCCGCGAAAACGCTCGTGGAGCGATCGCTCGCGATTCGCGAGTCAGTCGAACCAGACGGGCCCGACGTAGCCGAGAGCCTGAGCTGCTTGGCCTCCATCCTCGTGAGGATGGGGGATTATGCGGCCGCGGAGCCGATGTACCGAAGAGCGATCCATATCTGGGAGCGTGCGTGGGGATCGACGCATGCCAAGGTGGGCACGGGCTGGAATAATCTCTCCACCCTTCTGTACGCGACGGGTGATTACGAGGGCGCGCTGAGCTGCAAGGAACGGGCCCTGCAAATCAGAATCAAGACGCTCGGCCCCAACCACGAGATGGTTGGCTGGACGCGCGCCAACATGGGGATGAACCTCGCCGCCCTGGGACGGAAGCCGGCAGCGCGCGAGCAGTACCGGCAAGCGGTCGAAATCCTGGAACGTCGATTTGGCCGCGACAGTCCGGAGGTGGGATGGACCTTGAAGCGGCTCGGCGATACATACCTTGGCCCAGGGCAGTACGGACAGGCGGTGCCGATCCTCGAGCGCGCGGTCTCGAACCTTCGAGCCGGGGACGGACCCGAGCATCCAGATGTGGGCGAGGCGATGGCGGCCCTCGGGGTCGCGCGCACCGCGCTCGGTGACACGGCCACGGGCAACGTCCTGAACCGGCGCGCGCTCGCAATCCTCGAGAGCAGGCTCGGGCGGGGACACCCGGAGGTAGGCTTCACCCTGACCCAGTACGCGAGCGCGCTCATGGTAGCCGGGGCGGAGGAGCCCGCGCTGGAAGAGGCACTCCAGGGGGAGGATGTCTCCCGCGACCATTTGAGACTCACCTGCCGCACCATGCCCGAGCGGGCTGCTTTGGCCTATGCAGCCTCGCGCCCCGCTGGCGGTCGTCTCGCCTTGTCGATCCTCGGCTCGGTCTCACGCCCGGATGGCGCCACGCTCGCCCGTGTCTGGGACTCCCTCATCCGTTCACGAACGCTCGTTCTGGACGAGATGACCTCGCGGATGAGGACAGCTTCCGAAGCGAAGGATCCTGAGATGACGCGTCTCGTCGGGAACCTGATCGTCGCCCGCCGGCGCCTTGCGAATCTCATCGTGTCCGGTCCCGGAGATGCGAGCGCGGGTCAGTATCGCGCCTCCGTGGAGAAGGCTCGCCTCGACGACGAAAGCGCGGAACGGGCGTTGAGCGCGCGGAGTACCGCTTTCGCGCGCGACCAGGAACGGGGGAGGGCCGGGCTGCGGGAAGTGTCGTCGTCCTTGCCTCCCGGAAGCGCTCTCCTCGCGTATGCGGCCGCCGGCGAGGGCAGTAATCGTTCCTACGTCGCGTTCGTCATGAGAGCGGGAACTTCCGAGATTTTTTTTGTCCCGATCGGCTCTGCTTCGAGGGTCGAGATCATGGTCGCCCGCTGGCTCTCGGCCGTGAGCGCCGCCGGCCGTCGGTCGTCGGGTCACGGCCGGGACCCGAGCCGAGCCGCCGGGGACTCGCTGGCCGCACTCCTCTGGGCGCCGGTCGCGACGAGCGTCGACCGAGCGCGGCGGCTGTTCGTCGTGGGTGACGGCGCGATCCTTCTCGTGAACTTCGCCGCCTTGCCCGCCGGCCGGGATCGCTATCTCGTCGAGGACGGGCCGGTCATGCATTACCTGAGCTCGGAGCGCGATCTCGTTCGACCCGCGCGGGACGTTCCTGCCGGTGTCGGACTTCTTGCCCTGGGCGATCCCGCGTTCGACCAGCGCGGCTCCACCCGGGGAATCGCGCAATCGCGCGGGGAACAGGAGACAGGCACCGCGGCCTCACGGGACGCCTGGAATTGCGGTGACTTCCGCGATGTTCGATTCACGAAGCTGCCGCAGACAGGTGTCGAGGCTCGAGAGGTCGCCCGTATCTGGGGCGATCCAGCGCATACGAAGGTTCTGACGGGCACTGCGGCAAGCGAACGGGCGCTCAAGGCCGGTGCGCCCGGGCGAAGAGTGCTCCACCTGGCAACGCACGGATTCTTTCTCGACGGGGACTGCGACGCCCCGTCCGCGTCCTCGCGCGGCATCGGAGGGACGTCGCCTCTGTCCGCTGGGACGTCGTCTCGCGCGCCCAACCCGAATCCCACACACCTCTCCGGACTTGCCCTCGCGGGCGCGAACGAGCGTGCCGAGGTCGGCGCAGATGACGAAGACGGCATCCTCACGGCGGAGGAGATCGCCAGCCTCGATCTGAGCGGAACGGACTGGGCGGTCCTCTCCGCTTGCGACACCGGAAAGGGCCAGATCCAGGTGGGGGAGGGCGTGCTGGGTCTGCGGCGCGCGTTTCAGTCGGCGGGAGCCCGAACCGTGATCATGAGCCTGTGGGCTGTAGACGACGTGTCGACCCGCGAATGGATGAAGACGTTGTACGAGGGCCGCGTCGGCCGAAAGCTGGACACGGCCGACGCTGTGGCTCAGGCGGACTTGCAGGTGTTGCGCGCGCGACGGGCCCAGGCGCGCAGCACGGATCCCTTCTACTGGGCCGCGTTCGTCGCCACCGGCGACTGGAAATGAGGAGGAATCGTGGAGGATCCGATCAGGATTGAGGAAGAAGAGGTGAGAGACTGGACACCGCCGAAATCCACCACGAGGGAGCCGTTCGAGGAGCGATCTGTGAAGATCTACCACGGTGGCGAAGGAAAGAAGTCCCGAAAGACCAACAGGGTCAACAACCATACCTGGTCCGTGGGCGACATCGACTTCGATCCCGACGGTTCGATCTTCATCCGAAATCCGTATCTGGCCAATGCGATCGAGGACCAGATCCGGAGAAACTACGAGAAGAGAAGGCAGTGGCGGGACAAATTCCGGGCCGCGAATGACCCGGAGAAGGAACCGTTCCTCTTCCGTCTGACCCGCGATGAGGGCTGGAGCGGTGAAAAGCAGAACCTCGTTTGCTGAACCGGGACGGGCGTGCGCACGGGGAGCGCACGCCCGCTCTCACCGCAGCAGCCGCGCGAACACCGCCAGATAGTCCCGCACCTCTCGCGTGTGGAGGAAGTTGTCCCGCACGTGGATATGCCCTTCCGTGCCGAGGTCGCGGCGCAGGTCCGGGTTGTCGAGGAAGCGGATCGTCTGGAAGGCGGTCCCCTCGATCGACCTTACGAGAAGGCCCGTCCGCTCGTGGAGAACCTGGAGCGGGATCCCGCCCACCGCGCTCGCGACCACCGCACGCCGCTTCCACAGCGCTTCCGACACCGTCAGTGCAAACCCCTCGCGCAGGGACTTCTGCAGAACCACGGTCGAGGCGCGCTGGATGGCGTTGATCTCGACGTCGGACTGGGGCGGCAGCTCGAGAATCGTCACGTCCCGCACACCCTTCGCCTTCGCGCGCACCTCGGCCAGCACCTCGGCCCCTTCGGGATCGTCGCTCGCGCCTCCGCCGGCCAGCACGAGATGCGACGGCCGCCGCGCGCGAACCAGCTTGAACGCCTCCAGGACGCCGACCGGATCCTTGATGCGATCGAACCGCGAGATCTGCGTGATCCAGGGCGAGGTCGCGTCCAGCCCGAGGCGCTCCACGATCGACTCGATCTCCTCCTCGGTCAGATCCCGGTTCTTGTCGGCGAAGGGGTCGATCGAGGGAGGCACCAGCACCGCGGGCACCGTGAGGGGAGGCACGAACTCGATGTGGGAGAAGATCGCCGTGTCGTAGCGGGACACCGCGGGCTTCAGAAACTCCCAGTACGCCTCGTCGCGGCGCGAGAGGTCGATGTGACAGCGCCAGACCCAGCGCTGCCCGGGCTCGCGACGGTGCTCGATCAGGGACGCGGGCTGGGGATCGTGGATCAGGATGAGATCCCCGTCGAGCGCCAGCCGCTCCGCCTCGATGCGCGTGCGCTCGCGATAGATCTCCCGGTCCTCGTCCGTGAGCGGTTGCGAGTGGCCGTGGAGTGCGTTGTGCATCTTCTTCGTGACCCCGAAGAAGTGATCGTCCCCCTCCATCACCTCCCACGTCGTGGCGATGCCCAGCTCGTTCAGGATCACCACGACCCGGTGGAGGATCTCGGCGACGCCGCCTCCGGTCTTGGTCGTGTTGACCATGACGATCCGATGCCCCTTGAGCTTCCGTGCCAGCGCCTCGAGCGCGCGCAGCGTGCGGGCGCCCACGAGGTGCTCGTAGCGCTCGAGCCATCCCCCGGATGGCGCGGAGGACGCGGCGAGTCCTCCGCCGATCGTCGCGGCGTAGGCGGTGCCGGGATCGCGTGCGGTGCTCATCGCTTGCTACCCCTCCCGCGGAGCCGTCCCGCGAGCCGGGCCATCGCGGCCCTCGCCTCGCGCTGACGCTCCAGCTCGGGCGCCTCGGCGCGCTCGATCAGCCGGCGGCCGATCATGGAGCGGCGCCACCGCGATCCCACCTCCTTGAGAAGGATCGCGAGCGGGCGGGAGGAGAAGACGACCTGCTCGGCGGAGTCCGCCATGCTCTTCCCTCCGTGCTCGCGGAGCCAGGGGATCAGCGCGTGCTCCGTCGTGCCGTGAAGGGGCGCCTCGACCAGGTGATAGAAGGCGGAGCCGAGGTCGATCCAGGGCCACACCTCGATCACCTCCGCAGGGCTCGTCGCGTCCACTCCGAGCGGCGCCAGGACCGAGTAGGCCTCGAGGAAGTGGAACGCCGCCCCGTCGGGCGCCTCGCGCTTCCGGTCCCTGAGCTGTACGCGGTCGAGCACCTCGAGGAGCGAATCCCGAAGCTGCCCGAAGTGGGTGCACGACGCCGAGCCGACGAAGGCGAGCCGTTCGCTCACCTCCGGAAGCTGGATCATGTCGCCGACCCAGCGTGCGAAGTCGTTCTCCGGCACGTCGCGCGCGTGAGGGAATCGCACGGGCATCCGCGTCACGTGCTGGAAGAGGGACGCGTCGGAGGCCGCGGCAATCCCGTCGCGCAGCGACTGGATATCCACCGCTATATGCCCAGCGGGGCATTCGAGCGGCGACGGCGTGAGGAAGGTGAAGGCCTGGCTCACGGGCGCGAGTGAGGGCGGGTCCACTCGTCGGAAGCGCGCAGATACTCGACGATGAGATCCCGCGCCAGATCGCGGCAGCCGAGCCCGAACGCCAGCGCGAGCGCGAGTCCCGCCGCGGCCACGACGGCGATGACCACGGCCAGCACGAGGTGTGCGGCCAGACCGAGCTGGTCGAGCGCGATCAGCACCGTGAACGCGACCAGGAGGACCCCGGCGCCCTGCTCGCGGATCCGGTTCGGTCGCACTCCGGATTGCAGGAGGAGCGCGTTGAGCAGCCGTCCGGCGGCGAGCGCGAGCGGGATCCCGAGGAGGAGCACGAGCCCCGAGGTCACGATGCGGGGAAGGACGTCCTGAAGGCGCGCGACGAGCGACGGCGCGAGATCGAGGCCGACGACGCGGAGCGCGATGATCGATGTGCCGAGGATCACGAGCCAGAAGATGGCGAAGCCCACCATGCGGCTCGGGAGGAGATCCGCACGGACCCCGGTGCCCGCGGCCAGCTTCTTGGCGGGTGCGTCGAGGCCGGCCAGGGAGAGGATTGACTGGGCGGCCCGCGAGAGGAGCGCGCCCACGACCCAGCCCATCAGCGCGATCACACCCGCGATCAGGATCAGCGTGAGCCCGCCCGTGACGGCAAGGAGCGTCTCCTGGAGCTGCATGCCCAGGTCCGGTGGGATGATGGCGGCGGCGGTCTGGTGCCAGTCCATGGGGTTACCTCCTGGTGGCCGGATCCAACGCTCTCCGCAGATCGAGCAGCTTGCGGAGAAACCTGGCGACATCGCCTGCCCCGCGCACGCGATAGCGGGCGCGGGTGGGGCCGGGACCTACACGGACCGGGACATCGCCCCGGCCGAGTGCGGCGAACGCGGGCTCATCGGCTTCGCTGTCTCCGAAATAGATCGCCGGGTCCCCCCCGACGCTCCGCCGGAGCGCCTCGATCGCGCGCCCTTTATCGTACCCTCGCGGCACGAAGTCGGTCACGCACAGGCCGCGAGCGGTGGAAAATCCAAAACCTTCCGCCTTGACGGCCGCCGAGCGGAGTGCTCGGCGGAGCGCGGGCATCCTCCCGGCCGGCACGAGGCGGTCGTGGAGCGAGACCGTCATCCCCTTGTCCTCCACCCAGGCCCCGGGCGTCGCCGCCGCGACCGGCTCGAGGATTCGCCGGATATTCCTGGCCGCATGCCGCCAGCGCGCGCGCTCGAGCGCGGGCGGGGCGATCACCCCCTCGAGGCCGTACTGCGCGACGCGCCGGATGCCGCGCACGGGGAGGATCGTGCGGAGGTCCCGATCGCGCCGGGCGCTCACGGCCGCGATCACGAGCCCGCGGTCCCTCACGAGCGCGGTGAGTAGGCGCCGCGTCGCGACCGGCACGCGCGCGCGCGCCGGATCGTTGACGATCGGGGCGAGCGTGCCGTCCACGTCGAACGCGAGGAGAGGTCGGCGCCCGTTGGGGGCGAACGCCGCGGCGACCTTGTCCCAGGTGCCCGGCGCGAACAGGGACGTCAACGTCGCCCGCCGGGCCAGGTCGCTCCCGGCACCAGGTGCAGGCGCCGGACGTCGCGCAAGAGCTTCCTCGCCCAGTCGTAGATGTTCTGCGCCGCCACGACCTCGCGGAGCGACTTCATGCGCCGCTCGCGGTCGTCGGGGCTGATCGTGAGCGCCTGGCGGAACGCGCCGCTCAGGCGGTCGACGTCGAACGGGCTGACCTGGATCGCGTGCTCCAGCTCGCGCGAGGCCCCCGTGTAGGGGCTCAGCACGAGCACGCCGTCGTTGTGCACGCGCGCGGCGACGTACTCCTTGGCGACGAGGTTCATCCCGTCGTGGAGCGAGGTGACGGCCATGACGTCGGCCATCACGTAGTAGGGGATGAGATCCCGGAAATCGAGATTCTCGGTGATCAGGTAGACCGACTGCCGCTGCCCCGAGCCGAACCGCTCGTTGAGCTTCTCCACGCGCTCGGCGACGGCGCGGCCGAGCGCCTGGTACTCGGGGAGGTCGACGCGGCTCGGGACCGCGATCAGGACCATGACGACGCGATCCCGCCACTCGGGGTGGCGGTCGAGCAGGAGCTCATAAGCGTCGAGCCGCTCCGGGATGCCCTTCGTGTAGTCGAGGCGATCGACTCCGAGGATCACCTGGGCATCGCCGATCGCGAGGCGCTCGCGGATGCGCTGGACCGCCGCGCGCGTCGAAGGGTCGGCCGCGGTGACGGCGATCTCGGCGACGTCGGGGCTGATCGGATAATCGCGGACGAACGTCCTCCGCCCGCGGCGGCGGACCGCTCCGCGCTCCCGATCGATCAGCGCCTCCAGCTCTTGCGAGACCGTCTCGATGAAGTTCATCCCGTGGTAGCGGATGTGGAAACCAAGGAGGTCGCACGCGAGGAGCCCTTCGAGGATCTCCCGCTTCCAGGGGACGATCCGGAACACCTCCGCGTTGGGCCAGGGGATGTGCCAGAAGAGGACGATCGTCAGGTCGGGGCGGCGCGCCCGCAGCTCGGCTGCGCAGAGCGCGAGGTGGTAATCCTGAAGCAGCACGAGCGCCGGCTCGTCCCCGGCGGCCTCGAGGATGGCGTCCGCGAACATGCGGTTCACTTCCTGGTACGCGCGCCAGTGGGCCGCGACGAACTGGGGCCGGACGTAGACGACGTGGCAGAGCGGCCAGAGGCAGCCGTTCACGAACCGGTTGAAGCCCTGGGCTCGCTCCTCGTCGTCGATCCAAACGCGCTGGAGGGTGTATCGGTCCTGCCCGGGGGGCATGGACACACGCCCCCGGTCGTCGGCCATCTCGCGGTCGGCATCGCCCGAGGCCTGGGCCACCCACACGGCTCCCGTGGCGCGGGCCACGGAGTCGAGCGCGGAGGCGAGGCCGCCGGCGCTCCGGATCGCCCGGATGGATCCGTTCCGACGGACGTGCTGGTAGGGCTCCCGGTTGGAAGCGATGACGATGCGGGTGCGCCCGAGGTACTCGCGGACGCTCCGCTCGAGCTGGTCGGGACGGGTCTGGCGCTCGATGTCACGCCGTTGGCTCTCGCGCGCGGCGGCCCGGCCCAGGGCATGGAGGAGGCGCCGCGGTGGGCGCTCGGTGTCCGGTACCATATCCCCTCCATTCTAGAACAGATGAGAGGCCCGGTCGGGGACCCCCGATCGTTCAGCGGCGGGGCGGCTCCGCCCGGGCCAGATCCCGCAGGTTCCGGAAGACTCTACGCGCCAGGAGCCCGGCCATGGAGAGCGCCGCCGCGATCCCGAGCACGTCGAAGGCGGTGAGCTCGATCCCCTTGACGTGGAAGGGGATGGGACCGATGAGAAGAGCCAGCAGGTTGAGCCCGACCAGGATGACTCTCGCCTCCGTGGGTCCGAGGATCCCATACCCGTAGCGAAACTTCCCGAAGACGTGCGTCTCGAGGTAGACGTTGATCGAGAGCACCAGGTACCCGATCACGATCGCGAGCCCGACGGCGAGGAGCATGTAGGGAGAGAAGCCGAGCCCGATCCCGATCACGGTCGTGGAATACGCGTCGGTGAGATGATCGAGGTAGAACCCGTACCTTGGCCGCTCGATGTGCCGCACGCGCGCGAGGGTGCCGTCCAGGCTGTCGCCGAACCAGTGCACCACGAGCGCGGCGTTCGCGAGCCAGAGCCAGTGCGGGCTCCGCGTGGAGAGCACGTACGCCGTGGCGATTGCGGTGGCGGCGAGGACGCCGAGCGCGGTCAGATGATCGGGGACGACCCAGCGGGGCAGCGAGGCCGCGAGGCGCGGCAGGGCCCAGCGCTCGAAGCGGGTCAGGACGAAGGTCGACTGGCGTTCCGCGTCCGCGCCGAGGCGCGGGGTTTCACCGCCGGTCTGAGAAGGCGCGCCCTCCATGGCGCGCCATGATGCGCCGCGGGTATGCCGCGGGTCTACTTCTTGTTCTTGCCCGAGTCCTTCTTGGACTTCTGGTTGGACTCCTTCTTCGAGTCCTTGCCCTTGCTCCCGGTGAGCGGGACCCCGGTCCCGGGCATCTCCGTGCCCGCGAGCGACACGCGCACCACGCCGCCGTCGGCCGCATCCGGCGCAACCTCGGCCACCGCCTTGATTCGCGACGGATCGCCCAGCGCGAGCTCGGTCATCGTCATGCCGACCTGCTTCGCGATGAGGTTGGCCTGCTCGTAGCTCCGCGCCGTCACCGCGACGGTCACGGGCTGCTGAACGCGGGCCGACTGGTTGAGCCAGCTCACCGTCTCGAGAATGACCGGGGGCACCGCGCGGCTTCCCGTTCCCGCGCCCATGCCGAACGCGCGCGAGGATTTCTGCGAGGCGAGGAGGCTCTGGCCCGAGAACACGAGGATCGGCCCGGTCGGCGAATCGACGCGGTAGGCGGAGACCTTGAAGCCCTCGCCCACGAAGTTCCGCTTGTTGCCGGCCTTGTCATAGGCCTCGAAGTAGTAGGAGTAGGTGAGCCCCGGGGTCACGAGGGCGCCGCTCTGCGTGCGCCCGTCCCAGGTGATCTCCTTCGGGGCGTCTCCCTTGCCCCCGTAGGTCCGCACGGTCTCGCCCTTGGAGTCGGCGACCACCAGCTTCCACCGCTCCACGTCCTTCACGTTCGGCTGGAACCGCGCGATCGGACCGGTGGCGAACTGCCGTAGCCAGGGCCGGGCGAGGTACGGCGTAGGCTGTGTCGCGGAGAGCGCAAGATACTTGGTCGTGAGGTCCGGGGACACGCGGTTCAGGACGTCCGCCGCGGTTCCCGATTCGAGCCCGCGCACCTTCGTCGCGTCCAGCTCGAGCGACAGCTCGGGGCGCTCCACGTCGACGTGCACGCGGTCCTCGCCCTCGATGGTCATCGTCTTGAAGTCCGTGCGATCCTGACCGCCGCGGAGCGTCATGCTGCTGTCGCTCGCGCTGTCCTGGATCTTGACCTCTCGGGTCTGCGTCGCGGCCGGCGCTGCCTTCTTGACCGGAGCCGGCGCGGCTTTCACGGGAGTAGTAGTGGATGCGGCCTTCGCGACCGGCGCGGACGCAGGCTTTTCGGCCGGCGCCGCCTTCGGGGTTTGGGGCGAGGCCTGGACCGCGGCCGCCGATACCGGCGGACGCGCCGCCTTCGCGTCTTCCGCCTTCGCACGAGGCGCCCCGAGGAGCGCGAGAGCGGCGAGGGCCGTCAACCACGCCAGAACGCGCGAGAGGCGCGGCTCGAACTTCGGAAAGGCCTGCATCGGTCTCCCT
>JAEHDN010000144.1 GCA_016880395.1 Candidatus Eiseniibacteriota bacterium | reverse complement strand
GTGCTCCTGAACGGGTTCAAGTCGGCGTTCCTGCCATTCCGGCAGAGGGGGGAGCTGATCGGGCGGGCCGTGCACGAGATCGACGAGGTCTTCCGGTCGGCCCGGGCCGGCGCGGAACCAGAATGGGACCTCTTGTGAATCAATCCCTTGTTGCCGCATCCAAATAGGGCGGTAGCTTGAGCCCTCTGCCGGGGTCACGTAAACTGGGGGGTATGAGGAGCTTGCAATGAATCAGACCGGGAAGGCCGTGGGACCGCGCCCCGTGTCAGGGCGGACGAATCCCTTGCCCATTCTTCAAGTAACGACCGGTTTCTGGGCGAGCCAGGCCCTGATGACCGCGGTCGAGCTCCGTGTGTTCACGGTGCTGTTCGGGGGGCCGAAGACGGCCGCCGAGGTCGCCGCCGAGGTGAAGGCGGATCCCGCGGCGCTCGAGGCGCTCCTGGACGCGAACTGCGCGCTCGGGTTCCTCCATCGGAGCGGCGAGCGCTACCGGAACGACGACGTCTCGAACCAGTTCCTGGTCGAGGGCTCGCCCGGCTCCTACGTGGACCTGGTGCGCTGCATGCGCGAGCCGCTCTACGCGCTCTGGGAGGGACTGAGCCAGACGGTGCGCACCGGCCAGGCGCCGGCCGCGGCCGGCGGCAAGACCGAGCTGGCCACGGCCCGTGCATACCACAACGGACTCTATGCCACGATGATGCGCGTGGCGGAGATCCTCGACATCGAGTACAGCGCCTACGGCAAGATCCTGGATCTCGGGAGCCATACGGGTGCGGGCGCGCTCTGCCTCGCCCGGCGCTACCCGCAGTTCCAGGCCACGATCCAGGATCGGGCCCTCTTCCAGCCGCTGGCGGAGGAGTTCATCCATTCCATGAAGCTCGAGGACCGGGTGCGCTTCGCTGCGGCCGAGCCCGCCCAGGGCGAGCCCGGCGGCGAGTACGACCTCGTCCTCCTGCCGCACTTCCTGAGCAAGCAGGGGCGCGCTGCGATCCCGGGCATTCTGGAAAACGCGCTCCAATCGCTCCGGAGCGGCGGCACGGTCCTCGTGACGGAGTTCGTGCTCGAGGAGTCGCGCGCCGAGCCGAAGGAGGCCGCGCTCTTCCGCCTGAACGTCCTCGCGAGCCACGGGTCGGAGTCGGCAGGCGCGCTCACGCGGAACGAGCTCTACCGGTTCCTGCAGGACACGGGCTTCACGAGCGTGGACATGGTGGGCCTGCCCATGTTCGGCATCACGGCCATCACCGCGTGTAAGGGCTGAGCCGTGCGTGTCGAGCGGTTCTCCGTGGGCCCGTTCGACAACAACCTCTACCTGCTGACGGCGGCCGGGTCGCGGGACGCGCTCGTGATCGACCCTTCGATGGAAAGCGAGGAGGTCCTGACGACGATCCGCTCCCGCGGCCTCAACGTCCGCCGCATCCTGCTCACCCATGCGCACGTCGACCACGTCGTGATGGTGCGCGCCTTCCATGAAGCCACCGGGGCGCCGGTCTGGCTCCACGCGGACGATCGGCTCCTCTACGAGCGTGCCAAGGACCAGGCGGCCGCAGTGGGGCTCGTGTGGCCCGGAAGCGTTCCCGTGGAACACTGGATGAAGGACGGCGAGGACGTCGGTATTCCCGGCATTGACGCCCGCGCCATCCACACCCCGGGCCACTCGCCGGGGAGCATGACCTTCGCCACTCCCGAGGGGCTCATCGTCGGCGACGTCCTCTTCCAGGGCGGCGTCGGCCGGACCGACCTTCCCGGCGGGAGCTGGGACGTCCTGCACCGGACCATTCGCGAACGGCTGTTCGCCTACCCACCGGACTCCCCAGTCCATCCCGGGCACGGCGCCCCCACGACGATCGGCCGCGAGATGGCTTCGAATCCCTTCGTGGGCGCCCATGCCCTCCAGAACCCATAGCCCCGTCGCTTCCGGGCTCGAACACCTCCTCTATCCGAGCCCGCTCTACTACGATTTCCTGACCGAGCCCGAGCGCGTCCGGGAGTTCTATCCGGTCGACTTTCGGGACACTGCCGCGGCGGTGCGGAGCGCGGCGTCGCGCGCGTACCCCGCCGAACGGCGCGCCGCGGTGGCGGCAATCTTGAAATGCCAGGCCGCGGCGCTCGGCTCCGGCTCGGCCGCGGCGGCGTCCATCGCGAAGTTCGAGCGCCCCGACGCGCTCGCGGTGGTCGCCGGGCAGCAGCCCGGCCTCTTCGGGGGACCCCTCTACACGCTCTACAAGGCGCTCACCTCGATCCGGCTCGCGCGGCGGATGGAGGAGGCGACGGGGCGCCCGGTGGTGCCGGTCTTCTGGGTCGCCTCCGACGACCACGACTTCGACGAGGTCCGCAAGGCGTGGATCTCGGACGGGATCGGCTCCGAGCCGACGCCGCTTGAATACGATGCCGACGGACATCCGCACGCGTCCTTCGCGCGCATCCGCCTCGGCCCGCAGATCGGGCCGGTGCTCGCGAAGCTCGAGGCGGCGCTCGGCCCGGCCCCCTACGCCGTGGATCTACTCGAGCGGCTGCGCGATGCCTATGCGCCGGGGCGCACCTGGTCGGAGGCGTTCGCGCGCTTCATGGCCGGCGTCGTGGGACCGCTCGGCGCCGTCGTGTTCGATCCCGCGGATCCCGAGGCGAAGAGGATCGCGCTCCCGATCTTCGAGCGCGAGGTCGAGCTGGCCGGGCGATCCTCGACCGCCGCGCGGGAGCGGGGCGAGGCCCTCTCGCGCCGCGGATACCACGCGCAGATCGCGCGCGCCGGGAACGAGCTCAATCTCTTCTGGCATGGCGGCGACGGACGCGAGGCGGTCCGGATCGAGGCGGACGGCGCCTTCCGCGCGACCACGAGCGGCCGGCGGTGGACGAGGTCCGACTTCCTCGACGCGCTGCGCGCGCGTCCCGAGGACGCGAGCCCGGGCGTGCTCCTCCGGCCGGTGGTCGAGGACCATCTTCTCCCGACCGCGGTCTACGTGGGCGGGCCCGCCGAGGTGGCGTACTGGGCGCAGGTGTTCGCGCTCTATCCGCTCTTCGACATGGCGCCCCCCGCGATCGCCCCGCGCGCGGGCGCGACCCTGCTCGAGCCGAAGGTCGCGCGCGTGATCAATCGATTCCATCTCCCCTGGGAGTCCCTGTCGGGGGACATCGAGGTGGTGATCCGCGAGGCCCTGCGGTCGATGCTGCCCGAGCGGTTCCGGGACGTGTTCGAGGAGGAGCGCGGCCGATGGCGCGAGGGCTTCCGGAGGATCGAGGAGCAGGTGATCGCGTTCGATCCCTCCCTCAAGCCCGCGGTCGTGACGGCGCACGGTCGCGTGGAGCGGGAGATCGAGACGCTCGAGAAGAAGCTCCTCCACGTCTGGAAGCGCCGCCAGGAGGAGTCGGTCCAGCAGATTCGCCGCGCCCGCGCGCACCTCTTCCCGCACGGCGAGCTCCAGGAGCGGGTCTGCTCCTACGTCGGCTTCGCGGCGCGGCACGGCGCGTGGCTCACGGAGCGCCTGGAGCAGTCGCTCGGCGATCCCGGCGCGCACGAACTCGTTTCCCTGGGAGGCACATCGTGAAGATCGGCATCAGCTGCTACCCCACCCACGGAGGATCGGGCGTCGTCGCGACCGAGCTGGGCATCGAGCTGGCGCGCCGCGGGCACGAGGTCCACTTCATCTCGTACTCGATCCCGTTCCGGCTCAAGGCGTACCAGGAGAACGTCTACTTCCACGAGGTGCAGGTCATCTCGTATCCGCTCTTCCAGTATCCGCCCTACACGCTCGCGCTCTCGGCGAAGATGGCCGAGGTCGCGGACGAGCACGGACTCGACGTGCTCCACGCGCACTACGCGGTGCCGCACGCGGTCTGCGCCTACCTCGCGCGGCAGGTGGCCGCCTCGACCAAGCTCCGGGTCGCGACCACGCTCCACGGCACCGATATCACGCTCGTCGGCTCCGACCAGTCCTTCCGAACGCTCACGCGGTTCGGCATCGACCAGAGCGACGGCGTGACAGCCGTGTCCGACTACCTGAAGCGGAAGACCGTGGAGGTGTTCCATCCGCAGCGCGCCATCCAGGTGATCCCGAACTTCATCGACACCGAGCGGTACCGGCCGCGGAACGGCGACGATCCCTGTCCGCGCGAGCGCTTCGCGCGGAAGGATCAGCGCGTGCTCGTCCACATCTCGAATTTCCGTCCGAGCAAGCGGGTGGAGGACGTCGTGCGGGTCTTCGCGGCCGTGCGCCGCGAGGTGCCGAGCGTGCTCCTCATGGTCGGCGACGGGACCGAGCGCACGAAGAGCCGCGACCTCGCCGTGGAGCTCGGCGTGGAGCGCCACATCCGCTACCTGGGACAGCTCGACGCGGTGGAGGACGTGCTCCGCCACGCGGACCTCTTCCTCCTGACGAGCGAGAACGAGAGCTTCGGTCTCGCCGCGCTCGAGGCCATGTCCTCGGGCGTGCCCGTGATCGGCACGACGGCGGAGGGCATCCCCGAGCTGATCCGGGAAGGGAAGACGGGCTACATGCTGCCGGTGGGCGACGTGGCGGGCATGGCGCGCCACGCGATCGCGCTCCTGACCGACGAGGATCTCCGGTGCCAGATGGGGAAGGAAGCGCGCAAGGTCGCCGTCGAGCACTACGAAGCGAGCAAGATCATCCCGATATACGAGGAGTTCTACGCCCGCATCACCGGCCAGACGATCCCGGCCCGGGGCTACCTGGCCCCGCCGGAGGGGCTGGCGTAGATAGGGTCCGCGTGGGCAAGCGGGCGCCACTCGTTCCGGTCGCTTGCACGACGCCGTAGGGGTTCGGATCTAGGACGAGGTCAAAGGTGGAGTCCGCGCCCAGGGTGACAAAGCTCGGGGTCGGCCCAAAGCCCGCAGCGTAGCCGTATACCTCGTATGTGGTCCCGGGGCGGAGTAGCAACGAGAAGCTCCCATCGCTTGCGGCCTGCATGGAAGTCCCCCCACCAAAGACACTGAACTCGCGCAGGGACACCAGCGCGAATGGAATCGGGGTCTGATCC
>JAEHDN010000143.1 GCA_016880395.1 Candidatus Eiseniibacteriota bacterium | reverse complement strand
TTTCGGTCATAGTAGCAAGGCACGCTAGAGCTTGGCCAAGTTGGCCGTCAAGGGAAAAGCCTTGACGCCCGCGGAAGGGGACCCCTAGCGTGCGCGCCCGAGCCTTCCTGTCCGTCCCCGGCCGGTTACGGAGCCCCGGGACCCCGGATCCCGCGAAACTTGGCCGGTGGCACCGACGTAGAGTGCATGAAGGGTTTCGCGGAGAGCCGCCTCTGGACGTTGCAAGCGACGAACGAGAGCTCGTGGAGCGGTGCCTGGCGCGCGATGAGCGCGCGTACCGGGAGCTGGTCCGGCGATATCAGGGGGCGGTCATGAACCTCGCCTGGAAGATCACCGGCAGCGCAGACGACGCGGCCGAGGTGGCCCAGGAGACCTTCATCCGCGTGCTCCGGTCGCTCGGCACCTACGACCCGTCGCGGCCCTTCCGCACGTGGCTCTTCAAGATCACGTCGAACCTGGCCCTGGACGCCATCCGCCGTCGCAAGCGACGGCCGATCGCCCTCGAGGACCTGGCGGACGAGGAAGGCCCGGCGATCGACCCGGCCGATACCGGTCCGGCCCCCGACGAGGGGTACCGGATCCAGCAATCGGACGCCCGGTTCGAGAGCCTGGTGCGGGAGCTGCCGGAGCACTATCAGGCGATCCTCTTCCTGCGCTACCAGCAGGAGCTGTCGTACGAGGAGATCGCCGAATCGATGAGCATGCCGCTCGGAACGGTGAAGGTCCGGATCCACCGGGCCCACGAGATGCTGCGGCGGAAGCTTTTGGCGAGAGGAAACGCATGAAGACCCAGCTGACCTGTCAGGCCTGCGAGCCCGAGCTCTGCGCTTACGTCGACGGGGCGCTGCATCCGGCCGTCGCGCGCGTCCTCGAGGCGCACGTGGCCTCCTGTCCATCCTGCGGCGGGAAGCTCGACGCGTATCGCGCGATCGCCGGTCGTCTGGCGGAGCTTCCCGAGCTCCCGGCGCCGGCGTGGCTCGAGGCGCGCGTGATCGCGGCCATGACCCGCCCGGCGCGCCTCAAGCGCGCGCTTTCCGGCGGGCTCGCCACCGCGGCGGCGCTCTCGTTCGCCCTGACCGTGGGACTGGTCGCGTTCCTGCCACGGCTGGCTCGTGAGTGGGGGCTGCCCGATCCGGCCACGTGGCCGGTGCACATCGCGCGCGGATCGCTCGACGGCGTGGTGCGGCTCGTGCGGCATCTCTCGCTCGAGGTCACGTTCTGGGAGCCGATCGGCCGGTCCATCTGGAGCGCGATCCTCGCGCTCGGCACGCTGCCGCGCGTCGCCTGGCTGGCCCTCCAGACCGGCGAGGCGCAAGCCGCCGTGCTGGTCGCGCTCACCGTCGGTGTCGCGCTCTACCTGGTGCTGCGGCCGTCCCGAACCCATGAAGGAGGTGTCGGCCATGCGTGCCTTTCGCTCTAGGACGCGGACGTACACGCGGGTCGCCCCGCACCCTCTGGGCCTCGTGCCCTGGCTCCTGCTCCTGACCGGCCTCGTGCTCGCGGTGGGTCGCGCCGGAGGGGCCACGCCGCCGAAGCCGCCGACCCCGCCGGACACGACCGGCGGCTTCCACGTGCGCGTGTCGGAGGAAGGCGGCTCCGCGCTCAGGACGCGGCGTGCGGCGGAGCGCGCTCAACGCGACGCGGAGAGCGCGCGGCGGGAGGCCGAGCGGATCCGCCAGGAGGCCCTCCCGAAGCCTCCGGACGCCCCGGACGCTCCCGACGTTCCGGACGTGAACATCGATCTGGACTCGAACGACAACAACCTCGTGCGGTTTGGCGAGGACATCACCATCCCCGCGGACAAGGTGATCGACGGCGACGTGGTCGCGATCGGCGGTGACGTGACTGTCTACGGCCGCGTGAAAGGGGACTGCGTCTCGGTCGGCGGGACGGTGAACGTTGTGGACAACGGCGTCGTGGAAGGGGACGCGGTCTCGATGGGAGGCGGCGTCGCCACGAGCGACTCGGCCTCGGTCGGCGGGAGCAACGTCTCGCTCGGATCGCCCTTCACGCGCACCCACGGCTTCTGGCCCATGATCGGATTCTTCGGTCTGATGGGCACCGGCGCGTGGATCTTCGGGACGATCGTGAAGCTCGCGCTGACGCTTCTCTTCGCATGGGTCGCGCTCCTCCTCGCGCGGGAGCGGATCGTCTACGCCGTGCAGACGATGTACGACCGCTTCGGCCGATCGTTCCTCTGGGGCCTCGCCGGGTTCGCCGCGTCGGCGGTGGCGCTCCCGACCGCGATCGTCCTCATCATCCTGGTGGGCGCGATCGCCATCGCGATCCTCGCGATCACGATCATCGGAATCCCGGTCGCGATCCTGCTCCTGATCGCGCTGATCCTCGGCATCATCGGGCTGGTGGTGGGGCTCGTGGTGGCCATTGGACTGGGATACCTGAACGGAGCCATGTTCCTCGGCCAGCGGGTCCTCGGGCGGACGACGGTCAACGGACGGAAGCCGCTCGTCGCCATTCTCGTGGGGACCGCGCTGCTCGCCGTGCTGACCGCGGCGGGGAAGCTGGTGAGCTTCGCCGGGCTCATGGTGTTCCATCCGATCGCGATCGCGCTGGGGATCGCGTCGGGGGCGCTCTGCGCCATCGTCACGATCGCCGGCTTCGGCGCCATCATCATGACGCGCTTCGTGGCCGGACCGCACGGTGAGGGAGCCGCGCGCGCCGCGTGGTGGCCTCCGTCCCGGCCCGCGCCCGCTCCGGCCGCGGCACCGGGCGTTGTCGCCGAGCCGTCCGCGGCGGCTCCGCCCCCCGCGTCCACGGCTCCCGCCGAGGGCGGCACGTCGGACGCGCCCTAGACCCTACTCCGTTCGTGCCGGCGCGACCCTCAACCGCGCCGGCACGAACTTGGCCCCTTTCTCCATCTCCGTCCGCTCGCCCAGCCCCGAGAGGCTGACCGCGAGCCCGAGCAGATAGTCCGGTAGACCCGACGATTCCCCGTCCGCGTCCTTGCCTCCGGAGAGCCAGCCCTCGATCTCCCCCAGGTCCTCGGGAGCGACCGGCTTGATCGTGACTCTGACCGACACGTAGTACGTGGCCGTGGAGTCGAGGGCCACGGCCGCGGCGAGCGGAAGACGCGTCTGGGTGAAGAGCATCTCGCGGAGCGATTCGAACGAGGGCGCGATCCGATCCCGTGGCGGATTCGCGCCGCTCCGGATCCGGAAGGCCTGCGCCCAGTCGTCGTAGACGATCTTGTGGTCGCTCCGGATCGCGAGCACCAGCCGGTCGAACCAGAGCACGCGTCGCTTCCAGAGGCCCACCTCGAAGGACACCGTCGCAGGCATGCCCTTCTGGAGCGTCTCCTCGAGGCGGGGCGTGAAGGGGCGCTCGACCCGATAGCTCACGCACACCGCGCCACCTGTCTCCTCGACCGGGTCGATGACGAGGCCGAGATCGTCGGCCCGCGCGGCGCGCGGCGCGAGCGCGAGGGCGACGGCGAGTGTGAGGGCGAGCGAGAGCGTGAAGAGCCACGCCGCGACTACGCCCCGGGCCCCGCGCATCTCAGAAGGTCTCGCTGAGACGGACGAGGACATGGATGGCCGCGTCGGATTCCTGGAGATTGCGGCCAGCCGTCAGCGCGATTGGTCCCTCGGCGATGCGGACGCCGATGCCCCCGTCGATGACGAACTGCTGCCGGCCGAGGTTGTCCCGGCCGAACCACGCGGAGCCCCAGTCCAGGAATACGAACCCCCAGACGTTCTTCCGGGCGAGCAGGTAGTACTCC
>JAEHDN010000142.1 GCA_016880395.1 Candidatus Eiseniibacteriota bacterium | reverse complement strand
CTCTTCGGGCCAGCGCTTGGCCACCCATCGGTTGCCCACGTGGAGCCCGACGCGCGGTCCGCCGGGAGGCAGGACGGCATCCACACGGGCAGCTCCTTCGAGACGCTCCGGCTCGCTCAGGTAGATCCGGGGCGGCCGTGGCGGACCAGGCTCCACGCCCAGCGCGCGGAGCGCCGACAGGTGGTACTCGATCGCGGAGCGCGTGGGATCCTGGGGTGGTATGGCGTGCGTGAAGAACCGGCGTCGCGACCGACGCGCGGGGCCGACCCGCACCGGCGCGCCCGTGATCCGCGCGAGGAGCGCGCTCCGGGGATTGCCGTACAGATCGAGGACCCAGTCGTAGCGCGCCGAGCGGAGGGCGAGGAGAAGGTCCGGAGCCGCGGGAAGGCCCGGCCACGCACCCCGCCGCAGCGCGAGCACGCGGTGGAGCGCCGGGTGGCCGATCGCGGCCGCGGCCGGCCCTTCCTCGGCGAGATAGTCGATCGCCGCGTGCGGGAAGCGGACGCGGAGCGCGTCCAGGACGGGAAGCGATAGGATCACGTCCCCGATCCGGCGGATCCGCGTGACCAGGATCCGCTCGGGCTCCCCCACGCTAGCGCGAGCCGGGGTCACGGGCAGCCCGAACGCGGCGGATGAGATCGCTCGTCGCGTGGTCCTTCGGGTCCCCGACGACCACGGTCTCGATGCCCAGATCCCGCGCGACGGCGCGCTCGGGCACCGACTCCACCGTGTAGTCGGTCCCCTTCGCGTGGATCGCGGGGCGGATCTCGCGGAGGAGCGCCTCCACGCTCGGCTCGTCGAATCCGATCGTCCAGTCCACGCAGCCGAGCGCGGCAACGATCTCCATTCGCTCGTCGAGCGGGACGTACGGACGATCCGGGCCCTTCAGCCGCCGCGCCGACGCGTCGGAATTGAGCGCCACGAGGAGCCGCTCCCCCCGCCCGCGCGCCGCCTCGAGATAGCGGACGTGCCCCACGTGGAGGAGATCGAAGAGGCCGTTCGCGAGGACGAGTCCCTGCCGGAGCGAGGGCTCCCGATCCAGCATGGCCCTGATCTCGGCGCGGTCCCGCATCTTCGCCCGGCTCACGCCGGCTCCGCTCGCGGCACGGGATGGGCCCGGATCGCCGCGTCCAGCTCGGCCCGGGAGACCGTCGCGGTGCCGCGCTTCATCACCACGACCGACGCCGCGTAGGTGGCGAGGAGCGCGGCCTCGAGGAGCGTCGCCCCCGCGCCGAGCGCGAGCGTCGCCGCGGCGGAGACCGCGTCCCCCGCCCCCGTGACGTCCGCGACGTCCGAAGACCCGACGATCGGGATCCTCACCGGCTTCCGACCCCGCTCGAGAAGGAGCATCCCGTCGCTCCCGCGGGTGATCCACACACCTCGCGCGGCGACCCGCTGCCGGAGCGCTTCTCCGGCGCGGCGGAGCGCGGCCGTGTCGAGCGAGGGGAGATGGAACGCGTCCCGGATCTCGTGCTCGTTCGGAGTCAGGAGCGTGACGCCGCGGTAGGACCGAAGCGCGTATCGCGAGTCCACCACGACCGGGATTCCCTCGCGCCGCGCCGCCGCGATCGCCGCGCGTCGCATCGGGGCGGCGAGCACGCCGTAGCCGTAGTCGGAGAGGAGCGCCGCGCGCGAGCCCTCGAGTGCGCGACCGAGCGATCGCTCGAGGGCACGCTCGCCCGAGGCCGGGATCGAGGCGCCGTGGCCGCGGTCGAGGCGGACGATCTGCTGGCGCGAGGTGTGGCTCGAGCCCGCGAGAACGCGGGTCTTCACGACCGTGCCCGCGCCGCCGTCCCGGAGGAGCCAGCGTCGATCGAGCCCACGCGTCCGAAGGGCGCGCGCCAGCGCGACGCCCGCGGGGTCCTTCCCCACG
>JAEHDN010000141.1 GCA_016880395.1 Candidatus Eiseniibacteriota bacterium | reverse complement strand
GAGTTCGCGGAACGCGAGCCCGGCGTGGTATTCGAACCGGGCGTCTCGGGGATTGGGTCGCATCGGCAAAGACTCCCAGATGGCGCTGGTGCCGGCCCGGCAGTGCCGACGTAAGTTGGTGGCGGCGCAGGGATTCGAACCCCGGACCAAGAGATTATGATTCTCCTGCTCTACCGCTGAGCTACACCGCCGCCGAGCGGAAAACTCTACGTTCGTGGCTGCCGGGTGTCAACCGGGTCCCGATTGACACCCCGCGAGGCTCCTCGTAGACTACGCGGCTACCACAACCCAGTGCCGGCTCATCGGTTGTTTCGACCGCCATCCGAAGGAGACATCCAGAACCCATGATGAGGAAGCTCGCCGGAGGACTCTTGGCCCTCCTGCTGACGGCGTCGGTCACACCCTGCTCGGCGTCGGATCTGACCGGGTCGGGTGGTATCGGAGTCCGCGGGGGGACGCTGTTCTTCACCAAGGACGAGTTGATCAAGGAGCAGGCGACGCCCCGTATCTCGGGGGATCTGGTGCTGAGCTACGCGTGGACCGACCACATCACCGCCGACGTCACCGTGGGTTGGGGATGGAGCAAGCTCGATAGCGGGACCGACAGCTTCTTCGTGGCGAACGTCGTGCCGCTCTTCCCGATCGGCGTCCGCTACATGCTGAAGGATGCGACCACGAGGCCCTTCATCGGCGGGGGTGGCGGGCTCTACAATTGGTCGATCCTGTCCGAGGACCTCGGCGCAGCGAAGGACCCGGTCACGTTCGAGCGGATCCGGAAGGTCGACCCAGGTATCTATGCCATTGCGGGATTCGAGCGCACCATGTCGAAGCACATCACCATGACGGCCGACGGCAGCTACACGTACATCTTCGCCGGGGACGAGGATCTCTTCCCCTCGGGATACAGCGGCCCGAAAGCCTATTTCGCCGTGAGACTCGGCGTCTCGTTCTGGTTCTCGCTGAGCGAGCGGATCGACACGGGGCTCCCCGACTGATCATGCGGACCTACGCCACGCAGGGAGAGAGCGCTCCGAGGGAGTCCCTCGATCGCCCTGCTCCGCGCGTGTTGGAGCATCCCGCCCTCACGTTCGACGACGTCCTCCTGCTTCCCGGCTATTCCGAGGTCCATCCCCGCGACGTCGAGACCTCGACCCAGCTCACCCGCGAGATCGCGCTCAACATCCCCATCGTGAGCGCGGCCATGGACACGGTGACCGAGAGCGCCCTCGCCATCGCCCTCGCGCAGGAGGGAGGAATCGGCATCGTCCACAAGAACCTCCCACTCCTCGAACAGGTGGAGGAGGTGGACCGGGTGAAACGCTCGGAGAGCGGCATGATCGTGAATCCGATCACGCTGCCGCCCGACGTGCCCATCTCTCGCGCACTCGATCTCATGGTGAAGTTCCGGATCTCCGGCGTGCCGATCACCGAAGGGAAGCGCCTCGTCGGCATCCTCACGAACCGGGATCTCCGGTTCGTCTCCGGCGCCGACCTCAAGGTGAAGGACGTGATGACGAAGGAAAATCTCATCACGGCCCCGGTCGGCACGACGCTCGAGGAGGCCGAGCGGATCCTCCACCAGCACCGGATCGAGAAGCTCCCGGTTGTGGACCAGAGCTTCAATCTCCGCGGCCTCATCACCGTGAAGGACATCCAGAAGCGGATCCGCTATCCGCACGCCTGCAAGGACCACCTCGGCCGCCTGCGGGTCGGCGCCGCGATCGGCGTCGGGGCCGACAACATCGACCGCGCGGATGAGCTGGTGCGCGCCGGCGTGGACGTGGTCGTGCTCGACAGCGCGCACGGCCACTCGAAGGCGGTCCTCGACACCACGCGCGCGGTGAAGCAGCGCCACCCGACCCTCCAGCTCATCGTCGGAAACGTGGCCACGCCCCAGGCGACCCGCGATCTCATCGCTGCGGGCGCCGACTGCGTGAAGGTCGGCATGGGGCCGGGCTCGGCCTGCACGACGCGCGTCGTGGCGGGCGTGGGCGTGCCGCAGATCTCCGCTGTCATGGAGTGCGCCGAGGCCGCCGCGGCCGAGGGCGTTCCGATCATCGCCGACG
>JAEHDN010000016.1 GCA_016880395.1 Candidatus Eiseniibacteriota bacterium | reverse complement strand
CCTGAAGTACGGCGTCGGACATGTTACAGGCTCCTTACCATGATGTGGAACACGTTGAGTAAGCGTCTGTTACGCAGCGCAAAGGCTAACTGGTTAGATGCCTGCGATCAAGGCCGGATTCCGTAGGGGTCCGCTCCCGGAAAGGTCCCTCCGGTGCCGGGCGCGGGGGCCATCCCCTCCGGCGCTCGTTGACACCCCGCCCTCCGGTTCCTAGACTCAGACCCTTTCCGCCTCGCCCATTGCAAGGGAGAGCTCTTGATCGAAGTCCAGAACCTGCGCAAGACGTTCCAGGACCGGAAAAAGGGAGAGATCCCCGCGGTCCGCGACATCTCCTTCACGTGTCCGCCGGGCAAGGTCTTCGGGCTGCTCGGCCGGAACGGCGCTGGCAAGACCACCACGCTCCGCATGCTCGCCACGATCCTCAGGCCCACGTCGGGCACCGCGCGGGTCGGCGGGTTCGACATCCAGGAGCGGCCGGCGGAGGTCCGCCGGATGATCGGCTATCTATCCGGGGACACGAAGCTCTACGACCGGCTCACCGGCCGCGATCTGCTCCAGTACTTCGGAGCGCTGGCCGGGATGACGACGCCTGCCATCGCGCAGCGCATCGAGGAGCTTCGGGAGATGTTCCGCCTCGACGAGCTGCTCGACAAGCGGGTCGGCAAGATGTCGACCGGGATGAAGCAGCGCCTCTCCATCACGCGCGTGGTGTTCCACGATCCCCAGGTCCTGATCTTCGACGAGCCGACGGCCGGTCTCGACGCCGTCGCGGCGCGGCGGCTGATCGACCAGATCAGCAACATGCGCGCACGCGGACGCACGATCATCTTCTCCACCCACATCATGACCGAGGCAGAGCGGATCTGCGACGAGATCGCGATCATCGAGGAGGGGCGCATACTGGCCAGCGGCACGGTGGCCAACCTCTGCAGCCCGAACGGGAATCCGGCGCGCTCGCTCGAGGACGTCTTCATCGACGCGGTGGAGGGGGTATCGGTTGAGCACTAAGATCTGGGCGGTCTTCCGCAAGGAGCTGACCGACACGCTCCGCGACGGTCGCTCGGTCTTCGCGATCTTCATCTTCCCCTTCATCCTCTATCCGGCCATGCTCTTCTTCACGGGCTACATCCAGACCAAGAACGCGGAGTCCGCCAAGGAGCTCCAGGTGCGGGTCGGCGTCGTGGGGCAGGAGTCGCTCCCCTTCGTCGTGGATTCGCTGGCCGCGATCCAGGGCGTGACGCCGGTGCCGCTCACGGCGGTGCCGTCGGACATCGAGGGGGCGGGAGTGAACGCGGTGCTCGTGATTCCGGCCAACCTGCCGGCCGCTTTGGCGAGCGGCGATAGCACGAGGGTCGAGCTCCTCTACAAGGACGCCGAGAACAAGTCCTCGGCGGCGGAGCGCCGGGTGCGTCCCTTCCTCGACCGGCTCAACATCATGCTCACGCTCCAGTGGGCCCAGGCCCAGGGGGCGCACGCCGCGCAGGCGCCCGCGTTCCAGGTCGGGAGCCGCGATGTCTCGTCGAAGAGCGAGGTCGGGCGGTACGTGGCGGCGCTCATCATCCCCTACATCCTCATCTTCATGATCTCGGCCGGGGCGATGCATACCGCCGTGGACGCCACGACGGGGGAAAAGGAGCGGAGCACGCTCGAGACGCTCCTCGCGACGTCGGCGACGAGGGCGGAGCTGGTCCTCGGCAAGTGCTTCGCGGTGCTGGCGGCCTCGCTCACGGGAGCGGTGACGGGCATCACCGGCCTCTGGCTCACCTTCGCGGTGATCGTGAAGGCGTTCCCGTCCATGCAGGAGCACGCGCTCCAGCTCGAGATCAGTCCCGACAAGCTTGCCCTGATCTTCCTGACGCTCGTTCCGGCGGCGGTGTTCCTGAGCGCCACGCTCGTGGCGATCGGCTGCTTCGCCCGGAGCATGCGCGAGGGACAGACCTATGCCACCTACGTCTACATGGCCTCGGTCTTCCTCGGACTCGGAAGCTTCGGGCAGCAGACACCGCCCATGAAGAACTTCTTCATCCCGATCCTGAACACCGCCCTCTTGCAGCGCGAGATCCTCACGGGAACCGTGCAGGCGGTCCATGCCGCTGCCGCCATCGGCGTGACCAGCGCCGCGGCGCTTTTCATGCTGGTCATATCGGTCCGCTTGTTTTCCAATGAAGGGGTGTTGTTCCGAACCTGACGATCACGCGGGCGCTGTCGGCGCCCGCACGGAGGTGGCATGAAGCGCGACGTCGACAACCTGCTGCGCGAGCGGGGGCTCTCCGCAGCCCTCGTCATCAAGGGCGAGATCCCGAACTTCACCTTCCGCTACCTCGTGGGCCCGCCGGCCGCCCACCTCTCGACGGGAATCCTGGTGTGGAAGGCGGGCCAGACGCCGCATCTGGTCCACGGCATGATGGAGCGAGACAGCGCCGCCGCCACCGGATTCGAGCGGAGCGACTTCGGCGCGCACGGCTTCCGCAAGATGATGGAGGAGGAGGGCTCGCGCGACGCCGCCATGGCCCGGCTCCTCGCGAAAGTGCTGAGCGACATGAATGTCCGGGGACCGGTCCTCGTGCACGGAACAGCCGACGTCGGGCGCTACTACCACGTGCTCAACCGGCTCCGCTCGCTCGCGCCGCAGATCGAAATCGCCCAGGACGAGGATCTCGGCCTCTTCGAGCTGGCCCGCGCGACCAAGGATCCCGAGGAGATCGCCGCCGTGCGCACCGTCGCGGCCGCATGCGGGAGAGCCTACGAGCGCATTCGCTCGGTCATCGGAGGGGGGCACCTCGAGGGGACGAAGCTCAAGGACGCCGAGGGCTGGGTCACCGTGGGTCGCCTTCGCCGCGAGGTGCGGCGGGTCTTCTTCGAGGCCAACCTCGAGGAGCCGCACGGCAACATCATCGCGATGGGCCGGGATGCCGGCGTGCCCCACAACCAGGGGGACGACGCAGCCGTGCTCGAGGAGGGACGCCCGATCGTGATCGACCTCTATCCGGCGCAGTCCGGCGGCGGCTACTACTTCGACGTGACGCGCACGCTCTGCGTCGGCCGCGCTCCGGCCGAGCTGAGCGAGCTGCACGCCACGGTGCGCGAGGCGGTCCAGCGCACGGTGGACGGGCTCGCGCCCGAAGCGCCGGCCCGGATGTACCAGGAGAAGGTCTGCGACTTCTTCGAATCGAAGGGACACCGGACCATCCGTCAGGACGAGCGCCTCGAGGAGGGGTACATCCACGGACTCGGGCACGGGATCGGACTCGAGGTCCACGAGCGGCCGAACCTGGGCGGCATCCCCCAGAACCGGGACCGGCTCTCGCCCGGGACGCTCTTCACGATCGAGCCCGGCCTCTACTATCCGTCGCGCCAGCTCGGGATCCGGATCGAGGACGTGGTCTACGCCAGGCCGGACGGAACCTTCGAGAACCTGACGCCGGTGCCATACGACCTGGAGGTCGCGCCCGCGTCGTCTTGATGTCCCGGAGCATCCCCGCGCCCAGAGGAGCCGCATGAGCCCGCTCGCGACCCGACGCCGCGGCCGCGAGCGGGCCATTCTCGCGGGCCGCGCCCCCTCTCGCGGCGACGCGGCAGGGGACACGCTCACCGAGCTTCGTCTCCTCGCGGAGACCGCGGGCGCCGAGGTTCTCGGAGAAGTGCTCCAGCGTCGAGGCTCGGTCCGCTCGTCCACCTTCCTGAGCAAGGGCAAGATCGAGGAGGTCCGCACCCTCACCGGCGAGCAGAACGCCAACCTCCTCCTTCTCGACGACGACCTCTCGCCCGCGCAGAATCGGAATCTCGAAGAGGATCTCAAGCTTCGCGTCGTGGACCGAAGCGGGCTCATCCTCGACATCTTCGCCCGCCGCGCGCGGACGCGCGAGGCGCGCCTCCAGGTGGAGCTGGCCCAGCTCGAGTACATGCTCCCGCGCCTCACCCGTCTGTGGGAGCACCTCTCGCGACTGGGCGGCGGCATCGGGACGCGCGGGCCGGGCGAAACCCAGCTCGAGGTCGACCGGAGGCGCATCCGCGAGCGGATCGCGAAGCTGAAGCGCGAGCTCGAGGGGGTCGTGCGAGAGCGCCGCGTCCAGCGCCGCGGCCGGCGGAGCTGCCACAAGGTCTCGCTCGTGGGCTACACGAACGCGGGCAAGTCGACCTTGTTCAACGCGCTCACCCGGGCGCGGGTCTACGTCGAGGACCAGCTCTTCGCGACGCTCGATCCGACGACGCGGGTCTTCGCCGCGAGCGGCGGCACGCGCGCGCTCCTCACCGACACGGTCGGCTTCATCCGCAAGCTCCCCTCGCACCTGGTCGCCTCCTTCCGCGCCACGCTCGAGGAGGTCAGCGAGGCCGATCTCCTCCTCCATGTGGTCGACGCGTCCGAGACCGATCCGGAGCGGCACATCGAGGCGGTCGAGGCTGTGCTCGAGGAAATCCGCGCGCTGCACAGGCCGCGACTTCTCGTCTTCAACAAGATCGACGCGCTCCCCGACGAGGTCGCCTGGCTCGGTCTTCGCGCCCGGTACCCGGGTGCCTCCTTCGTTTCGGCCGCGACGCGCGAGGGGATCCCCGAGCTGCGCGAAGCGGTCCTCCATCGCATCGAGGAGGAGAGCCGGCAAGAGCGCCCCGTCGACGGTCGGGCGCCCACGGCATGAGCGGCTCGGATCGCGTGAGCACCGCGGGCCGCGAAGCCGGTGCCGATCGCGTTCGCCGGATCCAGATGGCCCTTCGCGAGGATGGCATCGCGGGCTGGCTCCTCTTCGACTTCCACGGCTCGAATCCGATCGCGCGGAGTGTCGTCGGGATGATCTCGGGTCCCGAGGGGCCGAAGACCACCCGGCGATGGTTCTATCTCGTGCCTGCGGAGGGGGAGCCGGTCAAGGTGGTGCACCGGATCGAGCCGGGCGCGCTCGATCACCTGCCGGGCCGCGCGATCGTCTATCTCACCTGGCAGGAGCTTCGCGATGGGCTGCGCGAGGCCGTCGCATGCGTGCCCGGATCGGAGCCAGCGCTCGCGATGGAGTACTCGCCGGGCGCCGCGCTGCCCTACCTGTCGCGTGTCGACGCGGGCACGGTGGAGCTGGTGCGCGCGGCGGGGGCCAGGGTGATCTCCTCCGCCGACCTGGCCCAGCGCTTCGACGGGGCGCTTGCGCCCGAAGCGCGCGCCGACCATCGCCGGACGGGGCTCGTCGTGAACGGGATCATCGCCGCCGCGTTCGGGAGGGCGCGCGACCTGGTCCGCGCGGGCTCGCCGCTTTCGGAGGTGTCGCTCCAGGCGTGGATCCTCGAGCGCCTCGCCGAGGAGGGGCTCGTCGCGAGCGATCCGCCCGCGGTCGCGGTGAACGAGCACGCGGGCGATCCCCACTTCGCCACGCGCCCGGAGCACGATCGGCCGCTTCGGCGCGGGGATTTTCTCCTCATCGACGCCTGGGGCAAGCGCTCCGCCCCGGGCTCCGTGTACGCCGACTACACGCAGGTCGCGATGCTCGACTCGAGCGTGCCCGATCGCCATGCCTCGATCTTCGCGGTCGTGCGCGACGCCCGGGACGCGGCCATCAATGTGGTGCGCCGCGCGCTCCGCGCCGGGACTCCGATCCGGGGCTGCGACGTCGACGATGCCGCGCGCGCGGTGGTTCGCGACCGCGGCTACGGCGAGCGATTCCTCCACCGCACGGGGCACTCGATCGGCGAGGAGGTGCACGCGAATGGCGTCCATCTCGACAATCTGGAGACGCGGGACGAGCGGCGGCTCATCGACGGCACGCTCGTCTCGGTCGAGCCCGGCATCTACCTCGAGGAGTTCGGGGTGAGGAGCGAGGTGAACCTGCTCGTGGACGGAGGCGAAGCCATCGTCACGACCGAGCCCTACCAGCGCGAGATCCCCGCGCTCCTCGCGTAGAGTGGCCGCACCCGCCATCCCGCTCGCCGAGATCCGATTCCGGACGTCGCGCGCCGGAGGTCCCGGCGGACAAAACGTGAACAAGGTGGAGACCCGCGTCGAGGTGGTGTGGAGCCTCGAGGAGTCGGCTGCGTTCACCGAGCCGCAGAAGGCGAGGCTCCGGCAGGCACTCGGGAAACGGGTGGGAGCGGACGGCGCGGTGCGGGTCGTGAGCCAGCGACATCGGAGCCAGGCGCGCAATCGCGAGGCCGCGATCGAGCGCCTGCGCGAGCTCGTCGCCGATGCGCTCCGACCGCGCAGGGCCCGTCGCGCCACCGGACCCACGGCGGCGTCCCGCGAAACGCGCATCGAGGCGAAGCGGCGCCGATCGGAGATCAAGCGATCGCGTGGGGCTCCTCCTCACGACTTGTGAGCCTTTCCGGGCCCGGTGGCCCGGGGCGGTCAACGGATGACCTCCGGGCGCTGTGTGATCGCTTCGCGCTTCGCGCTCGCTCCACAGGCGCCCTATGGTCATCCGTTGACCGCCCCTACCTCCTCGGCCCCGGATAGACCCATAAGCCATTCTTGGTAAGCCTTTTACGCGGTCGCAATTCGGGCCCTGCTCGCGCCTCCGGGGCTGGAATCCCCTCAACAAGAGCCCTCTCCCAGTCGATACGTATCGGGACGAAACGCCCGGGCGGGGCCCTGCTGTGCCCCCCCGGGACGGGGTGACCAGTCCGGAGGCCATTCCCCATGAAGTCGTTCCCGACCCAGGCCGGTCCGCGCGCGATCGTGGGCGCCACGCTCGTGATCCTCGCTCTCGCTGTCGCCGTCCCAATCGTATGGAAGCGCCCCACGGCCGACCCAGGTGCGTCGTCCGGCGCGCCCGTCACCGGCCAGAGCACGGCTCCGACCCCTGGCCGATCGGGACCGAGGATCTTCTGCTTCTATCAGGAAGCCCCCACGACGCTCGATCCTGCGCTCGCCGCGGACGCCTACTCGTCCACCGTCATCGCCCAGGTATACAGCCCTCTCGTGGGGCTCACCTCGAACCTCGAGCCCACCCCGCAGGTCTCGGACAGCTGGACCATCTCCCGCGACGGAAAGACCTATGTCTTCCACATCCGGGAAGGGGTGCGCTTCCACAGTGGCCGCGAGGTCACGGCCGATGACTTCGTCTACACGCTGACGCGGTGCTTCCAGGAGCCGTTCCGCTCCGAAGGGCTCGCGGCCGGTTATCTCGACGCGATCAACGGCGTCCCCGAGTTCCTCGCGGGGAAGGCATCGACGATCCGCGGCATTCGCGCGATCGACGCGAAGCATCTCGAGATCCGGCTCAGCCGTCCCTACCGCCCTCTTCTGAGCGCGCTCGCGCTCGACCAGACCTCGGTGGTTCCGCGCGAGCTGATGGACCAGCACGGCAACGCGATCCTCGAGGTGAATCCGATCGGCTGCGGGCCGTTCCGCTACGTCCGTCGGACCGAGCGGAGCGTCGTCCTCGCCGCGAACCCGGACTACTTCATGGGCCGTCCGGCCATCGACTCGCTGGTGTTCTTCACGCCCATCGGAGACGTGACCTCGCAGGGAGCCAACGCGCTCCTCGACGGGCGCGCCACGCTCAGCACGCTGCCCATCGACCGGGTCGAGGAGTTCCGCGCGCAGCCCGGCATCACGATGCTCCGCTGGCAGGACCTCACCCTGGCCTTCCTCGGGATGAACGCCACGATGCCGCCCCTCGACGACGCGCGGGTGCGGCGGGCGATCGCGCTCGCGCTCGACCGTCAGGGGATGCTCCACTTCCAGCCTGAGGGCAAGACGCTCGCGCAGGGGATTCTGGCGCCGGGCGTTCCGGGATACTCGCCCGCGACGCGCACCTATCCGCACGACCTCGCGCGCGCGAAGGAGCTCCTGCGCGAGGCCGGCTACGGTCCGGCGCATCCGCTGCCGGCGCTCAAGCTCTACAAGTCGGTCACATCGAACGCCGCCGTGCGCGCGCTCGACTCGCTGATGGTCCACTCCCTCGCGGACGCGGGGTTCCAGGTGCAGATCCAGTACGTCACCTGGAAGGTCCTGGACGACGCAATCACCGGTCGCAAGGCGCCCCTCTTCAGCCTGTCGTGGGTCGCGGACATTCCCGACCCCGACACGTTCCTCCGGGCGCTCTTCTATTCGTCCAGTTCGACCAACTACTTCCGCTACCGAAACGCGCGCGTGGACTCGCTGCTCGACGCCGCGCGGAGCGCCGAGGATCCCAAGGTGGCCCAGGCCGCATACCAGCAGGCCGAGGAACGGATCCTGCGCGACGCTCCGTTCGTGCCGCTCTATCACCCGACGAACTTCATCGGCCTGCGGAGCGACGTGGTCGGGCTGCAGATGAATCCGCTCGGGATCTCGACCCTGGCCATGGAGAAGCTCCGGTTCGCGGAGCCAAAGGCCGATGGCGATCACCGCAAAGCATCCCGCTGACGGGCCGCGCCGCTCGCGCGGCGGACTCCAGGCGAGGATCTTCCTCACCTTCGGCATCATTGTCGTCGGTCTGGTCACGGCGGCGGTCACCTTCTTCGTCCGGAGCGAGTCGGATTCGCTCCTGCGCGAGACACGGAAGCGCGGCTTCGCCGTGGCGCGGAGCATCGCCTGGCTCTCGACCCCCGCGCTCCTCTCCTACAACTACATCGCGCTGAACCAGGCCGCGAGCCGGTCCCAGGCCGGGAGCGAGATCGCGTACGTCGTGATCTACGACAAGGAGGGGCAGATCGCGGCCGACAGCCGCTCGCCCAACTCCTTCGGCCAGGCGCCGCGCGAGACGGCCGACTTCAACGCGCAGTCGGTGCGCGGCGAGCGATGGAGCTTCATCGAGCCGCGCCGACCCGGGGACTCGCGGATCCTCGAGATCCTCCTCCCGGTCTACGTCGAGGGGTACGAGGTGAAGTGGGGCACCGTGCGCGTCGGCATCTCGCTCGAGGGACTCGACCACGAGGTGGCGGCGCTCACGAAGAACCTCATCATCGCGGGAATCCTGGCCTCGATCCTCTGCCTCGTGGGCGCGCGCCTCGCTGCACGTGGCATCACCCGACCGATCGATCGTCTGGTCGGAGCCACCCGAGCCATCGCGCAGGGGGACTACTCCCAGCGACTGAATCTCAAGAGCGGCGACGAGATCGAGACGCTCGCGTGGCACTTCGACCGGATGGCCGACGAAGTGCAACGCCAGCAGGCGGAGATCCTCGCGAGCCGCGAGAACCTCGCGCGCATGAACCAGACCCTCGAGGCGGCCGTGGAGGCCCGGACGCACGCGCTCGTGGAGAGCGAGGCCAAGTACCGCATCCTGGTCGACAGCTCGCCCCAGGGCATCCTGATCGTCCAGTCCGGCAAGGCGGTGTTCGCCAATTCCACGCTCGAGCCCATGACGGGGCGTCCCGCGGGGGACCTCGTCCGGGCCGAGGTCGATCCCGTCCATCTCTTCGCGCCCGAGTCGCAGCAGTCGGTCCGCGACACGCTGGCCGCGCCCGCCCGCGACCGCGCGCCGATCCAGGCCGAGATGGTCCACGTCTCCGGATCCAAGGTGTTCGTCGAGGTGCAGGCGGCGCCGCTCGTCTTCCAGGACGCGCCGGCCTCGATGCTCCTCATCTCCGACGTGACCGCCGTGCGGGACCTTCAAGAAAGGCTCCTCCGGGGCGAGAAGCTCCGCGCGCTGGGCGAGTTGGCCGCCGGCGTGGCCCACGACTTCAACAACAACCTCGGGATCATCCTGGGCCGTACCCAGCTCCTGCTCATGCGCGTCAGCGATCCGGAGATCGCGTCGGGCCTCAACGTGATCCGACAGGCGGCGATGGACGGCGGCGAGGCCGTGCGGCGCATCCAGCAGTTCAGCCGCGTGCGCGAGGACCGCGCCCACGAGGTGCTCGACCTCGCCGAGATCGCGGACGAGGTGGTCGAGATCACGCGCGGCAAGTGGAAGAACGAGAGCGAGCGGCGCGGGGTCAAGCTGGACGTGACCATCGACGCGCGCGATCCGCTG
>JAEHDN010000140.1 GCA_016880395.1 Candidatus Eiseniibacteriota bacterium | reverse complement strand
GCCCTTCACCGCCGTGGAGAACGTCGCCTTCACCCTCGAGCGCGGTGAGATCTTCGGCCTCCTCGGCCCGAACGGCGCCGGCAAGACGACGACGATCAAGATGATCCTCGGCCTCGTCCGCCCGACCCGCGGCGCGGTGCTCCTCGACGGGCGGGATCCGCACGACCCCAGGGCGAGGCGGAAGCTCGGCTACCTGCCCGAGAGCCCCTGCTTCTACGACCACCTCACCGCGACCGAGTACCTCGCTCTCGTCGGCGATCTCTTCGGCCTCGAGTCGGCCACGATGCGCCGGCGCGCGGGGGCGCTGCTCGAGCGGCTCGGTCTGAGCGCGCACGCGCGCAAGCCGCTCCGGAAGTTCTCGAAGGGAATGACGCAGCGGCTGGGTCTCGCCCAGGCGCTCCTCAACGAGCCGACCCTCCTCGTGCTCGACGAGCCGATGTCGGGCCTCGATCCGATCGGACGCGCCGAGGTGAAGCAGCTCCTCCGCGACGAGCGGGCCCGCGGCGCGGCGGTGCTCCTCTCGAGCCACGTGCTGGCCGAGACCGAGGCGATCTGCGACCGCGTCGGGATCCTGAGCGGCGGCCGGTTGCTCGAGACGGGCCCGGTCACGAGTCTCCTCGCCGGCGGAGTGCGGGAGTGGGAGATCGTCGTGGACGGCATCAAGCCGGGCGGCCTGGAGGCGATCCAGGGGCTCGGATACAAGCCGGTCGAGGTTGGTGCCCACATGGTGATCCGCGTCTCCGATGGGAATTCGCTCCAGGAGCTGCTGGGGCACCTCGTTCGCTCCGGCGCGTTCGTCCACGCGGTGGAGCCGCGCCGCGAGACCCTCGAGGAGCACTTCCTGAAGACGCTCGAGGCGCCCGCGTCCGGAACGGAGGCGCCATGATCCCGGTCCTCGCCATCGCCCGCAATACCGTCCGCGAAGCCGTGCGCGAGCGGATCGCGCTCGTGGCGGTCGCATTCGGGGCCGCGCTCGTGGCGGCGTCGCAGGTGCTGTCGCCGCTCGCGCTCGGGGTGGGTCCCAAGCTCGTCACCGATTTCGGCCTAGCGGGATCCTCGATGCTCGCCACGCTGCTCGCGATCACGCTCGGCTCGACGCTCCTCCACAAGGAGCTGGAGCGGAAGACGGTCTACGCGATCATGGCGAAGCCGATCCGGCGCGCCGAGTTCCTGCTCGGGAAGTTCGGAGGCCTCTGGGCTACGAGCGCCGGCCTCCTGCTCGTCATGAGCGTGATGGTCATGGCGCTCGTCGGGATCGGCTACCGGCAGGCCCCCTGGGCGGTCGCGGGCTCGGTGATCCTCACCCTGATCGAGCTGGGCATCGTCACCGCGCTCGTGGTCTTCTTTTCGTCCTTCACGACGCCGGGCCTCACTGCGTTCTTCGCGGCGGCTTCCGTGCTGGCGGGGCACTTCGCCGACGACGCCCTGTATTTCGGCAAGCAGGGAGGCTCGTGGGTGCTCCAGGCCGCCACGACGGCGATCTATTGGCTCCTGCCGCACCTGACCGTGTTCAACGCGCGCGGCCTCGTGAGCCACGGCGACGCGGTTCCGCCGGAGCGGATCCTCTTCGCCGCCTCCTACGGCCTCCTCTACCTCGGCGCCCTCCTGATCGCGGCCTGCGCCATCTGGGACCGGAGGGAGCTCCGATGAGGCTCTGGGTGGCGCTCGCGGCGGCGGTGGCGCTCGGGACCGCGGCGGCGTGGGTGGATGCCTCGTGCCGTCCTCCGCGCGCGGGCGAGCTGGACGAGCTTCTCTACTATCCCTCCGGCGCCTTCGTGCGTCAGGCGGCGCTCGGCTACGAGACGGCCGCGGCGGACGTGGCGTGGCTGCGCGCCGTCCAGTACTACGGCGAGCACCGGCTCACGGATCAGAAGTTCGATCGCATCGATCACGTGATGCGGATCGTTGGCGAGCTCGATCCCCGCTTCGAGGAACCATTCGTCTTCGGCTCCTTCGTCCTCGCGCAGGAGATGAAGCAGCCCGACCGCGGCCTCGCACTCATCCGGTACGGCCTCGACAAGAACCCGGGGAGCTGGCGTCTCGCCTTCGAGACCGGTTTCCTCCACTACGTCTGCCGCCACGACTACCAGGCGGCGGCCCGGTACTTCCTGCTGGCCGCGCGGTGCCCCGGCCACCCGGAGTACGCCGATCGCTTCGCGGCATTCGCGAGCCAGAAGGCCGGCGACACGCAGATGTCCATCCTGCTCTGGAAACGGGTGATGGCGACCGGCAACAAGTACATGCGGGACGTGGCCCGCCGCGAGATCGAGCGGCTCGGAGGGACGCTGTGATCCCGGGCTCGGCGTTCGTCACGGGGGCCGCATTCGTCCTCGGCCTCGTGCTGGGAAGCTTCCTCAACGTGGTGATCGCGCGGCTGCCGAAGCGGCAGTCGATCGTCTCGCCGCCGTCCCGATGCCCCCGGTGCAAGGCCGCGATCCGCCCGTGGGACAACATCCCCGTTCTCTCCTGGATCCTCCTCCGGGGACGCTGCCGCGATTGTCGCGCACGCATCCCCTGGCGCTATCCCCTGGTCGAGCTCACGGCGGGCTTCCTCCTGGCCGCGCTCGTGCAGCGCGTGGAGCATCCGGCGCTCCTCGTGCCGCAGGCGGCGTTCGTCCTCACCCTCCTCGCGGTGACCTGGATCGATCTCGATACGCAGACGATTCCCGATGCCCTCACGATCCCGGGCGTGGGGGTGGGCCTCGCGGCGAGCCTCTTCGGCCCGCCCGGCCTCGGGGCGGCGCTCCTCGGCGCGTTCGTCGGAGGCGCGAGCCTCTGGCTCGTGGGCTACGCCTACGAGCGAGCGACCGGCGTGCCGGGCATGGGGGGCGGTGACGTGAAGCTCGCGGCCATGATGGGCGCCTTCCTGGGCACGGGCGGGGTCTTTGGCGCGATCTTCCTGGCGTCCTTCGCGGGCTCGCTCTTCGGCGCGCTCCTGATCGCCCGCGGCAAGGGATCGCGGCGGACGGCGATTCCGTTCGGCACCTTCCTCGCTCCGGCGGCCATCGCGCTGCTTCTCTACGGCGACACGCTCTACGGGTGGTATCGATCACTCGTGCCGTGACGCGTGCACGATGCATGGCCACGCGCCGCTCGACCGGCTCCGCGGCTGGCTCGATCCCGCCACGGAATGGGGGAAGTCCCTTCGATTCGGCCCGCTCGCCCGCGCAGCGCACGCTCCCTGCGTGGGTTCGACCGTGGCATGTCCCTTGCGTTCGTTGGACGTGATGCTCGTATCACTTGGATGGAGGCAGACGATGACGCACGCGTGGACACCCGCGCCGGGCGGCCTGGACGCCCCCGAGAGCGGGTTCAGCCTCATGGAGCTGATGGTCGTGCTGGTGATCTTCGGGATCGTCAGCGCGGTCGCGCTCCCGGGCTTCAACAAGTTCATGCGTAGCATGGACCTCAACAACCAGGTCCAGATCCTCGCCACGACCGTCCGTGTGGTCCGGCAGCGCGCGATCACGGAGAACAACAACTACATCGTCTACCACAGCCACTCGCCCGAGGGGTGGGGCTGGTGGGACGACGACGACAACGATGGCGTCGAGGACGGCACGGAGAAGCATTCCGATCCCCAGCCGCTACCGATCTGGGTGACCGTGACGAACTCCACGACGAACCCGTTCCCTTCGGATTCGCTCACGTTCCAGCCGAACGGAAGCGCGAGCGTGTCGGGGAGCGTGATCTTCTCGAACTCGGACGGATACACCCGGTCGCTCTCGGTAGTCCGTCCCACGGGGATGGTGACGGTCCAATGACCCTGAGGCATGCGCATCACCTGGAACACCGACAGACCGGCCGCGGGATTCGCGCCGCGGACGGTGGCTTCAGCTTGATCGAGGTCATCTTCGCGCTGACCTTCCTGGCCGTCGGCATCATGGCGGTGGCCGCGATGATCCCCGCGGGCACGCGCGGCGTGAGCCAGAGCCGCGTGCTGACCTCCGGCCTGATGGCCGCGCAGGTCAAGATGGAGGAGTTGAAGGGCACGCCCTTCCTCGCCCTGACCCCGGGCACGTTCACGGACACGACGTCGGTGTTCGCACGCACCTGGACCGTGACCGACTCGGTTCCGATGGCAGGGTGCAAGAAGATCGCCGTCACGAGCCGGTGGATCGACTCCCATGGAACCCAGTCCACGGCGCTGACGAGCTATGTCTCCAAATGACCCCGGCACGGAACGCCGCAGCCACGAGGTGATAACCGTGATGGCCCACCGAACGCATCGAAGCCCAGGCTTCACCCTGGTCGAGGTCACGATCGCGCTGGTTCTCTTCGCGCTCGTGATCGGCTCGATCTACGAGATCTACGTGCGCGGCGAGAAGTCCCAGCAGGTCGGAATCGAGCTGGCCGAGGCCAGCCAGAACGCCCGCAGCGGCGTCGACCTGATCGCCCGCGAGCTCCGGTCGGCGGGATACGGGATCGACCCCTCGACGCAGCCCTCGATCGTCGTCGGATCCCAGTACCGCGTGACGTTCGCGCTCGACACGAACGGCAACCGGCAGATCGACATGGGTGAGGTCGTGACGTACTTCCTCGATCCCAACACGAGCGATCCCCTGATCGCGGGGAGCGCCAACCCGTACGACTTCGTCCTTCGCCGCAAGGCGGGAACGAACGCGGATTCGCTCGCCAACCCCGTCTCGGGCCAGGGCGAAATCGTGGCCTACGGCCTCACCCAGCGGACGGCCGACAACATCACGGCGAAGAACGTGCCTCTCTTCTCCTACCGAGACGTGAACAGCATCGCGCTGGAGCTGAAGGCGGGCACCTCGAACGATGCGGCGGGCGCCTTCTACGGCAAGACCGTGGCGAGCGCGGACCTCGGCGTTCCGCCCGGGCCGGGCACGGCCAGCCGGGTCAAGACGGTCCTCGTGAGCATGGTGACCGAGACGAAGCAGAAGAACGTGCAGACCGGCGGCTACGATCGCGTCACGATCGCGACCTCGGTCGAGCCCCGTAACTTCCCGTTCCTTGCCCAGGCGAATCAGTTCACGGCCGCGAATACCGGTGCGACCGGCACCGGTACGGGCTCGGGCACCGCCAGCGGCACCGCCACGGGCACCGCCAGTGGCTCCGGCACGGGCACCGCCAGCGGCACCGGCACGGGCTCGGGCACGGGAACCGGGACGGGACTCCCGCCGAGCCAGCCTCCGATCCACATTCCGACCGACCGCGTTCTCGCGCTCGCCCTCGCGGACCTGGACGAGAACGACGACCAGGAAGGCTCCCAGACGACCCAGGACAATCAGCACGATCTCGACATCGTGGTCGGCACCCGCGCGAGCGGCGTTGCCAACATCCGCGTCTGGTGGAACGGTCAGCCGGACCGGTACACGGGGAACGTGTGGTTCCGGCAGACGGAGAGCTACCTCGGCAACGCCTCGTTCGACATCCCGGTGCTGGCCGCCGCGAACGTCGACAATTCGAACGTCGAGGACCGGGACGTCCTCGCGGGCGTGACGACGGGGACCAACGTGGGGCGGTTCCAGGTGTGGCAGAACCAGGCCTTCGGCTATGTGGGGCAGGTGCCAGGCAAGGTCGGCACCACCACGAACCCCGCCGCCCCGAACTCCCAGTACTGGGACAACCCGGGGACGGGCGAGGTCAAGGGGCTTGCCGTGGGCGATCTGAATGAGGACGGCTCCCCGGACGTCGTGCTCGGGACGAAGACCGCCTCGAACCAGGGCAAGATCGAGATCTGGTGGGGCGACGGCGCTGGCAACTACACCCACACCGCATCTCTCGACGTCTACGCGGCGAGCGGAGAGGTCCGGAGCGTCGCGATTCGCGACATGAATGCCGACGGATACCCGGACGTCGTCGCGGGCACCAAGACCAACACCGCGGACACGTCCGGGAACATCGACATCTTCTACAGCAACGCGCTCTCCATCCGGCGGTTCACGACGACCTACACGGTCGCCGCCGGAGGCTCGGTGTACGCGATCGCCCTCGGTCGGATGGACGCTGACAGCAACCCGGACGTGATCACGGCCGTGCGCACGGGAGCCACAACGGGCAAGGTCGAGTTCTGGAGGAATAGCGGCATCATCATCGGCGCGCTGACCCGAAGGGACGAGCAGGCGACCCCGGGCCCGGCGATCTCGGTCGCGATCGGCCACATCGACTACGGCAACGTCTCGAACGACATCGTGGTCGGCACCTCCGGCGCGGGCGGCGCGACCCCGCCGGCGGTCCAGGTGTTCTTCTGCGATCCCAACGCGACAGGCGGGGCGATCATCCCGAACGTCTTCAGCTGGGCCGACGCGAACGCGGGCGGCTCGGTCAACGCGGTCGCGGTCGGCAAGCTCCAGTGCTCGCAGGACAGCCCGGACACGGACCCGCTCGCGGACATCGTCGCGGGCACGGCGACGAGCGCGAGCACCGGAGATCTGGTGATCTACATGAACCCATACGCGTCCCTCATCGTCCCGTGACGAACGCTCGCGTGACCCCGGCCCGAATCGCGGATGCGGGCAATGCCATGGTGGTGGCGCTCCTCGTGCTGATGGTCCTGTCGTCGGCAGCGGTGGCGTACATCGCCGTGACGCGGTCCGAGAAGCAGATCTCGGGAAACGCGGTCATCGCGAGCGCGGCGTTCTACACGGCCGAGGCCGGTCTGACCGAAGGGATCTACCGGATGTCCTATCCGAAGGACAGCGTGAACTACATCGGTCCCGCCACGCCGGCGGCCGGATGGGGCAAGTACATCGTGATCCAGAACGGCGCCAGCGCCCAGGATCCGGACGCGGCCGGCCTGGCCTCCGACGGAATGGACAACAATGGAAACAGCCAGATCGACGAAGCGGGGGAGCGTTACCCGGAGGTCCCGACCAAGCAAACGGGTCAGAACGCGCTCCGGTATCCCTTCGTGCGCGTCGAGTACAAGACCCAGGGGGGGCAGCTGGTCCGGTTCGGAGATGCCGACCAGAACCCGAGCACGCCGCCCCAGGAGAACTTCACCTACGGCGATCCGGTGCTCCGCGTCTCGGCGGCGGGCGAGCGCGGCGCCGCACAGAAGGTGATCGAGGCCGAGGCTGTCCGATTCCCGCTCCTCGAGGTGAACGCGACGATGTGGGCCGGAGGGTCGCTGGCGGTCAACGGCAACGCCTTCCTCCTGGACGGCCACGACCACGACGCGGATGCGCCCTACGACACGATCTCGAGCGCTCCTGGGGTGAGGGCGATCCTCACGGAGGGACAGACTTCCGACGCGACGCTGCAGATCCAGCAGCAGGACAACGTCACCGGAACCGAGGGCGACAACAGCGTCGACAAGGCGAGCTACACGTACGACTTCAACGCCCTCTGGACCTCGCTCACGGCCGCGGCGGACAAGTCCTTCACCGGGAACACGACGTTCACGAGCGGCTCGCCCACCTTGGGGACCCTGGACCAGCCGATGGTCACGACCGTCCAGGGAGACCTCTCGGTGCAGGGCGCGTGGAACGGCGCTGGAATTCTGATGGTCAACGGCAGTCTCACAATGGGCGGTGGCTCGTCGTTCAGCGGGATCGTCATCGTGACTGGTGACATCCGGGTCGCCGGAGGCGGCCCGGCCGACGTGGCGCGCATCCTCGGAGGCGTGATCTACCAGGGATCTCTGGTCAACGCCTCGGCGCTGGGCGGATCGGCGCGCGTCTTCTACTCCTCGGAGGCGGTCAATGCCGCCCTGGCCATGGGCAAGTACACGCTTGCCTCGTGGCACGAGCGGTAATTCAGGGACGGCGGATGGAAAGGGTGATTCCGATGCGATGCATCGATCGTTCGTACAGGTGGCCGGAACGCGGGACGGAGGCGGGGAACACGCTCGTCGTGGTCCTCCTCGTGCTCTTCCTGCTCACGTCGCTCGGCATTTCCTACGTCGCGGTGACGAAGGGTGAAAAGCAGATCGCGAGCAACCAGGCGATCGACAGCGAGGCCTTCCAGCACGCCGAGGCGGGCATCACCGAGGTCCTGCTGCGGATGTCCTCGAACACGAGCCAGCTCGGCCCGCCGCACTGGGGCCTGGCCGAGCCAGGCCCAACGTACACGCCTGGCTGGGGTCGGTACGTCATCATGGATCCGGGGAACTCCGGGCTCGATCCGAACGCGAGCGCGACCACGAGCGACGGTCTCGACAACGACGGCGACGCCGCGGTGGACGAGACGAGTGAGCGCTATCCCGAGACCGGCTCCCGCAACGGCGCGATCACGCCGCTCTCGGCCCGGCTCGACTATCCGTGGGTCAAGGTCCGGTACAAGCTGAACGGAGCGAACCAGATCCTGCGCTTCGGCGACCACGACAACAATCCCAGCACGCCGCCGCGCGAGAACCTCGTGCGCGGGGTCCCGGAAATCATCGTGACCGCCTCGGGCCGGCAGGGGGCTGGCACCAAGATCGTGACGGTGGAGGCCGTGAAGTGGCCGCTGCCTCCGATCCCGGGCTCGGTCTACACGGAAGGTCCGATCACCTTCAACGGCGCGGCCTTCAACATCGATGGACATGACCACTTCGCCGCGGCTCCGTGGGACACCGTAACGGGCGCCGCTCCGGTCTCGGGTGTGTCCACGACCTACGACCCCACGACCATCACGACCACGCTCAATTCGTCCCAGCTCGACAACATCCAGGGGTCCGGCTCGGATCCGAGCGTCCAGGCGTCGAACGTGAACCTGGACATCCAGGCGCTGGCCGACGGATTCAGCCAGATGGCCGACATCACCCTGATCGGCGATCAGAACAACCCGAGCTCCACCGGATGGGGCTCCCTCGGCGATCTCAAGATCGTCCACATCACGGGCGACCTCATGGTCTCGGGTAACTTGGCCGGGGCCGGCGTCCTCGTGATCGACGGCAACTTCCAGATGGGCGGCACGATCAACTGGGAAGGCGTCGTGATCTGCCTCGGCGACGTGGACGTGGTGGGCGGTGGCGCGGCGAAGAACATCGTGGGCGCGCTGCTCGTGCAGGGCTCGATCGCGGGGAACTCGGTCGTCAACGGTAACATCAAGGTGCTGTATTCGAGTGAGATGCTGCAGCAGCTGAGCATGCTGTCCAAGTACGAGATTTCGTCTTGGATTGATCAGTAACCGCTGGCCCGGGCTAGGTCAGGGAGGACCTCCGGTGCTGATGCGCCCGGGCCAGGTCAGGGGATGACCTCCGGGCGCTGCCTTCGCTTCGCGCTCCGCTGCGGAGGCGCCCTCTGGTCATCCCCTGGCCTGACCCTCCCCCCCTGCTCCGGGGCGGCTCCCCAACCCATCCTGTCCATTCCCGCCGCCCCGATCGTTCCTCATTGATAGAACCAGTAGTGGAAGGGGGCGTAGTCGCGGTGCTCGTTCTGGTCGGTGGGCTCGTCGCGGGTGATGCGGAATTCGGGACGAGAGCGCTTGAGGAGGCGGCCGGGGATGGTCATCGCGGGCTCGATCCAGGCGGACTCGGAGAACGCGATCGTCCAGGTGCCGGCGGGGGCGCCGTCCACCTCGACCCGGAGTCGGCTCGGATACCAGGCGTCGGTCCGCATGACGATCGTGAGATCGCGGCCGGGCTCGACGGCCGCCCTGAAGCGCTCGCTCCTCCGGACGATGCGACCGGCGTCCGTGAGCGGTCGGGGCCGATCGGCGTAGGCGTGGCGTCGCAGCACATCGATCGCCTCCGGCTCGGCCCTCCACTCATGTCGCGCCTCGTCCTCCAGCCACGCCAGGTCGATCGAGTCGGTGAGCCGGAGGCCTGCGAGCGAGGTCGGCGCCAGAGCGGGACGGTCGGTGGTGCGCACGTCGATCCATGACGCGGGGTAGACGACCATGTCGTTGCCGCCCGTGATGGTGTTGAAGCCGAGGTGCGCGCGGAACGCCTCGGGGCCCAGGATGCCGCTCTCCCCCCAGTAGGGAAACCACTCCGGATAGATCGCGAAATAGGTCGGAAGGTGCCCGGACGGGAGACGGCGGATGTGCTCGAAGAGGCAGCCGAGCCCGGAGCGGTACACCCGTGCGAACCCGGCCGTCGTGAGACCGATCATGTCGACCGTCGAGCGGTGTCCGTAATACGCGATCGCGCCCGCGTCGTTCAGGCCCACGAGGGCGTTCCGGGGCAGGTTCTGGTCGATCCACTGCCCGACGCGGACCTGTTGGTGGAGGATGTTCTCGCAGTTGTGCGCGTAGTAGAGGGCGATCTCCCCGTCCGCCCTCCAGAGATTCGGGGCCCAGGCGACGACCGGCACGAGGAGTGCCGCGGAGGCGACCGCGATGGCCGCCGCGCGGGGCAGACGCTCCCTGCTCCATGCGGCGAGCCGTCCCCATCCCGCAGCGGCCACGAGGAGCACGAGCGGATAGAGCCCCTGCTGGTAGCGGAAGAGGTGCACCGGCCAGAGGACGGGAATCGAGTTGGCCACGATCCCGACGCCGACGAGCGCCATGAGCCAGGCTCCGCCCTCCCAGGTTCGTCGGCGCGGGACGATCGCGAAGAGGAGATAGAGCGCGACCCCGATCTCGAAGGGGATCGTCATGCGGCGGAAGGGGAGCCCGCGCTCGTCGTACAGGAGCTGCCCCGCGTAGCTCGCGGCAATGCTCCCCCACACCGTAGGCGCGCCCCGGATGTAGCTCATCCTGGTCTCGCGATAGGGCTCGGAGAGGATGGACTTCGCCTGGGAACTGGTCGACTCGATCGATCCCGTGACGGCGAGATTGACCAGGAAGGGAATCGCCCCCACGACGAAAGGGAGGATCGAGATCGGCTCGAGGAGCCGAAGCGGGGCTCCCGCGCGCGCCGCGCGATGGCGATCCGCCAGCATCAGGACTCCGAACACGAAGCAGAAGATCGCCCCTTCCGGCCGGGCGAGCGCCAGCGCCAGGAGCCACCAGCGGAGGGTCGGGAAGCGGCCCTCGCGTCGCTCGTCCAGGTAGGCGTGAACGGTCGCGAGGAGGACGGTCGCGTAGAGCGCGATCTCCATCCCGCTCATATACCCCCAGAGCAGCTGCGCGCTCAGGAGGAAGAGCCCGAGCGCGAGCGCCCCTCCCACGGCGCCGCCGAGGCGCCGCCCGAGCCGCACCATGAGGAGCGCGCTTGCCGCGAAGCCGACGACCCCGAGCGCGAGCGCCCATGCGATGCAGATCGTCGGGGGGAGCCGAAGGATGTGCGGAGGGAGGAGCAGGATGGGGTATCCGAGGCTGGTCGCCCCGGTCGTGGGGGCGTTGCCGGGCGTGTACACGAAGGGATGCCCCTCGGCGATGGCGCGCGAGTACTGGAGATAGATGAAGCTGTCGTCGAGGGGGAGCGAGAGCCCGCCCCCGGTGATCGACCATTCCGTGCGCAGCATGCGCCCGGCGTGGAAACAGGTGACCGCGAGGATGAGGAGCGTGACGAGAAGTCCGCCCCGGCGGGTCAGGAATGCGCGCGCGCCAGGGGTCGTCATGGATGGGCGATGCGCACGCGGTAGATCGGAATCGGCGGGTACCCCACCGGTTCCGTGCGGAAGAGCGGCACGAGCGCGGGGTCCTGCCGGACGAGATACACGGGCCGGATCTTCACGTTGCGCGCGACGATCCGGTTCAGGAGGAGATCCGCGTCCGGCGGGCCGGACGGCGGGACGAGTCCGCGATAGCGCTTCGCGATGTGATAGCGGTACCAAGGCCAGACGAGGAGGGCCTTGTACACGATGGCGAGGTCGGGATGGCTTCGCCGGAACTCGGTGGCCCCGTAAAACCAGAGAGCGAACGTGCGTCCGTCGTAGTCGCTCACGATGAGCGCGTTCGACTCGACGGATTCGAGATTCCTCCGGGCATAGAGATAGGGGGTCAGGTCGGTCGAAGCATCCACCTCGGGCCAGTGGGCGCGGGCCATGAGGGCGACGAGGACGGCCGCGGCCAGAGGCAGGGCGGTCCGCCCACCGCGCGGAGCCCGCTCCCACGCGATCGCGAACCCGGCTCCCCCGAGCCCGCACAGGATCGCGGCCGCGGGCATCCAGTAGCCGACATCGTCCGGGATCGAATAGGCGGACAGGAGGACGAGCGATGCGGCGAGTGCCGAGAGCGCCGGCCACGCGGACGCCCGGCCCGGCCCGGCCGGGGCGGGACCGACCGCTCCGCCCTCGGCGCCCTCGGTCTGGCTTGGGCTCTGGCCACGAGCCCCGTCGCGCCCCCGGGCCGCCGTGAGTCCCCACGCCGCGAGCCCGCCCGCCAGGAGCAGGAGCCCGGGGCCGAAGTCCATCCACCACCGCCCCGGCACGAGGTGGCTGCCCACAGCCAGCCAGCCGCGTGCGAGGAAGTTTCCCCGGTACTGGGCCCCGGAGAGCACCCACCAGAGGCGCTCGGGGGTGTTCGGAACACCCCAGGAGAACTCCGGTCCCAGGGACGCCCGGATCGGCAGATAGGCGTCCAGGGTCACGCCCCAGGCAACCAAAAGGAGCAACAGAACGCAACCTGCGACGCCGATGGATTTCGAAATGAGGCGCCGTCCCGCGACGAGAGCGACGGCGGGCGCCGCGGCCAGCACGAGCAGGTGGTTCGTGAGGCCGAGCCCGAGGAGATAGGCGGCGAGCGCAAGGAAGCGATTGTCGCCGGTCCGCTCGGAGCGCGCGAGCGCCCAGAGGATCGCGGCCAGGAACGCGACGTTCAGCGTGTAGACCTCCGCCACGACGCTCTGGCTCCAGGCGCCCAGCGATAGTCCGTAGAGGAGCGACCCCGCGAGCGCGGCGAGCGCGAGCGCGGACGACGAGACGGCGGGAGCGAGCTCGAGAGCCCAGCGGGCGATGAAGAAGACGCCCGCGGCTCCGGCGAGAGCCGAGACGAGATTGATGCGGAACGCGGTCGCGCCGAGCGGAACGAGACTCGCGACCCGTCCGAGCAGGACGTAGAGCGGATAGCCGGTGGGATGGGGAATGCCGAGCGTGGCCGAGGCCACGAGCAGATCGCCCGAGTCCTCGCCGAAGTTCCGCCACGCGACGGTCGGCGACAAGGTCGACGCATAGACCCAGAGAGCGACCAGGGCGGCGATCCAGGCGGCGCCGCGGGCGTTCTTGGGCATGCGCGGCAAGCTAGCAGAGGGGTGGTGGCCGGTCAACGAAGCCGGCCGCTTCCGGCTGCAAACGAGCCGCGCGGCGAGTGGTCGTCGCATCGAGATCGACCGGCGCGTGCGGAATGCACGAGCGGCAACGGGCGCGCACGCAAAGCGCGCGGCGCGAAGAAGTCGTCTCGTAACCTGTTAGGCGAAAAAGACTTACGTTGCAGGGCGAGCGCATCGTGGCATGGAACTTGCTCGATCCAGCCGCGACGGACCCCTGCCAGTGTCGGGCGCCAGGGGAACGGCAAACCCACCTCAATCGGAGCGAACCATGTTCGGCAAGAAGAAGACGACCGTCGGCCTCGACATCGGTTCGAGCTCGATCAAGGTGGTGGAGATCGTCCGGGATCGCTCCGGGGACCGTCTCGTCAACTACGGGATCTCCGAGCCGCTCTCCGAGGCGATCGTGGACGGCGAGATCATGGATCGCCAGATGGTGCACGAGGCCATCACGAACCTGATGGAGTCGCGTCAGATCCGGAACCGGAGCGTGGCGACGGCCGTGTCGGGCCGCGCCGTGATCGTGAAGAAGATCCTCATGGACCGCCTCAACGAGGAAGACGCCAAGGAGGCGATCCAGTGGGAGGCCGAGCAGCACGTCCCCTATGACATCAATGACGTGTCGCTCGACTTCCAGATCATCAATCCGAACGTCGACGCCAAGAAGATGCAGGTCCTCCTGGTCGCGGCGAAGAAGGACATGGTCCAGAACCACGCCGAGATCATCCGCGAGGCCGGGCTCACGCCGACGATCATCGACGTCGACTCCTTCGCCATCCAGAACGCGATCGAGGCCAACTACGAGTTCGTGCCGGGCGAGACGGTCGCGCTCGTGAACATCGGGGCCGAGATCACGAACCTGAACATCGTCCGGGACGGCGTGCCCCACTTCACGAAGGACCTCTCGGTGGGCTCGAACAACTTCGTCGAGGGCATCCAGCGCCGCCACAACGTGAGCCAGCCCGAGGCGCTCCAGGCGCTCCGCGGCCGGAGCGACGGCGGCATCGACGTGACGGCGATCGTCCAGGCCGCGTGCGAGGACCTCTCGGTGCAGATCGATCGCGCGATCTCCTTCCTCAAGTCGGCGGGGGACGCGGACCGCATCGACCGGATCCTCGTCTCGGGCGGGAGCGCGCGCATTCCGGGGCTCACGGACTTCCTGAGCGGCCGGCACCACGTGCCGGTGACCGTCGTGAATCCCGTCCAGCGGCTCTCGTTCGATCCAGGTCTCTTCGGCGGGGACGCGCCCGAGTCGATCGCGCCCATGCTGACCGTCGCCATCGGCCTCGCGCTGCGATAAGGGGGAGCCATGATTCGCATCAATCTCTTGCCCCGCGATGAACGCCAGGTCCGGCGCAAGATCGTGCTGCCGAACCTGGGCGCGATGGTGCCGGTCTTCGCGCTCATCGCCGTCGCGGGCCTCCTCGTCGCCTTCTCGATCATCCAGACGATGCAGGTCGCGCGCCTCAAGGCCGACATCGCGCATGCGCGCGAGGAGGCCGAGAAGCTGCGCCCCCAGATCCAGACCATCCAGGAGCTGACAAAGAAGCGCGAGGAGCTCACGCGGCGTCTGAACGTGATCGCGAGCCTCGACAAGAACCGGCTCTGGCGCGTGAAGCTCGTCGACGAGCTGAGCCGCTGCGTGCCCGACCATCTGTGGCTGTCGAATTACGAAGAGATCGGGCCCGACCAGGTGAAGATCGAAGGGATCACCTTCTCGAATCTGCTCGTCGCGGACTTCATGTCCCGCCTCGAGGCGTCGCCGCTCTACGGGGACATCGACCTGGTCGTCGCTGAGAAGGGCCAGATCGATCAGCGCAACGTGGTGAAGTTCACGATCACGGCCAAGATGACGTTCCAGCCGGCCTGACGCAGGGGAGAGCGATGGACTTCAAGGATCCGAAAACGCAGAAGCTGATGCTGGTCGGCCTGGGGACGGCGGTCCTCGTGTATTTCTACGTGATCGCCGACTACGTGCCGTTCAACTACAAGGCAAGGTCGAAGGAGATCAGCGCGCTCAAGGCGGATTACACGAAGGAGATGAACGAGCTGACGAAGGCACAGCAGCTCGTGAACCGTCTCCCGGAGCTCAAGAGGGAGTTCGCGCTCCTGAACCAGCGCTGGGCCGTGGCGGCGGAGCTCCTGCCCACGCAGAAGGAAGTGGCGAGTCTGCTTCGCAAGGTGACGATCGCGGGCCAGGAGGCCGGCGTGAAGTTCGTCCTCTTCAAGCCCAGCGAGCCGCATCCGACGCCCGATTTCACGGAGAACCCGGTTCAGGTGACCGTCACGGGCGGCTTCCATCACGCGGGCGCGTTCCTGAACGAGATCGCCGAGCTGTCCCGGCTGGTGAACGTGACCCAGCTCCGGGTCAAGGGCTTTGACAAGGGAGACCTGGACGACACCGTCCAGGCCGAGTTCGTCGCGACTGCCTACACGCTGGCCGAGGGGAACCCGAATGAACCTGCCAAGCAGCCTAGCGCTGCCGCAAAGTAAGCTCTTCCAGAGCCGGATCGGCCTCGTCCTCCTGCTCGTGCTGGCGGTTCTGATCGCCGCCGGCGTGTTCCTGCTCACGCGTCCCGTGGCGCCGACGAAGATGCCGACGGTGGCGACGTCGCCGGCGGCCGTGGCCACGCCGCGCCCGCAGTCCCGTCCCGTCGCGACGCCCCCGTCCATCGTGTACGGGCCTCCGGCTCCGGATTGGGTGGAGCGCGCTCCGGTCGCGCCCGCGACGGGCGCTCCGGCCGCCGCCGCTCCGGCTCCTC
>JAEHDN010000139.1 GCA_016880395.1 Candidatus Eiseniibacteriota bacterium | reverse complement strand
TCCGGGCCTGGGCGCGTGCGGGGGGGATCGTCCCCCTGCCCGGCCCGAGCGGCGCTCCCGAGTTCTCCTTCCAGCAGCTCCTCCTCCTCCGAACGACGCGCGGGCTCTACGACGCAGGCATTCCGCCTCGCCGGGTCCGCCGCATCTGGGCGTCGCTCCGGCGCCAGCTCACGAACGATCTTCCGCTGACCAGCATCCGCATTCTCGCGGACGGCCGGCGCGCGGTCGCATGGGACGGGAGCGCCCCGTGGCAGCCCGACTCGGGCCAGTTCGTCCTCGACTTCAACGCGGGCGAGATCGCGGAGCTGGCGGGCGTGAAGGAGGAGGCGAAGGTCGCGACGCTCGCGATGGTCGCGGTGGCGGAAAGCGAGGTCGGAGGAGTGGCGGCAGCGGAGCCCGAGCCGGCCACGCTCACCGCGGAGCAGTGGTTCCACATCGCCTGCGAGCTGGACTCGGTATCGCCGCTCGAGGCGCAGCACGCGTATCTCCAGGCGCTCCGCGCCGATCCCGAGTACGCCGACGCGCACGTCAACCTGGGACGGCTGCTGCACGAGGCGGGCGAGCTGGGACGCGCCGAGGCCTATTACCGGAAGGCCGCCGAGTACGCTTCGGACGACCCGACGATCTACTACAACCTGGCTGTGCTTCTCGAGGATCGCACTCGGCCCGAGGAGGCCATCCTGGCCTATCGGAGGGCCATCGACCTCGACCCCGAGGGAGCCGACGCGCATTACAACCTCGGCCTGCTCCTCGACTCGCTCGGCCGGCGGTCGGATGCCATGCGGCACCTGATGACCGCGCGGCGCCTCTACACCCGCTCAGGCGGCGGGCGGTAGCCCGGGACGCTCGTTGCCGGCAGGGTCCGCTGCCGGCTCACCTCGCTCCGAAACGCTCCAGAGCGCGAGCCCGTGCGCGCTCGGCTTCCACCTCTCGATCCTTCGGCTCCGCGTTCGTCACGAGTGTATCGAGGAGCTTCCGCGCGATCTCGGTCACCTCGTCGACCGCCCGATCGAACACGGCCTCGTTCGCTTTGGACGGCTTCGTGAATCCCGAGATCTTCCGCACGAACTGGAGCGACGCGGCGCGCACCTCGTCGTCCGTCGCGGGCGGATCGAAATTGAAGAGCGTCTTGATGTTCCTGCACATGACGATGACTCCGACTGGGGTGGCGCCGCGTCAGCGGGCGGCGGTCTGCTTCCAGATACCCAGGACGCGGCCGTCCGGATCCGAGAAGAGGGCGAAGGAGCCCATCCCCGGAACCTCCTGCTCGGCGACGAGGATCTTTCCGCCGGCGTCCTCGATGCGCTTGCGATACGTCGCGAGGTCGTCCACGTCGATATAGAAGGACATGTTCCCTGGCCAGGGCCCGCTTCGCTGAGGAGTCATGATCCCCCCGTTGATCCCGGCACCCGCCTGCGTATCGACGATGCGGTAATTGATCTCCGGCATGCTCTGGATCTTCCAGTCGAAGATCTTGGCGTAGAAGTCGGAGACCTTCTCCGGCGACGTGGTCCAGAATTCCCAGTGTATGACGGGCTTGCCCATGGCTGCGGTCTCCTTGGCGAGGAACGCGGCGAAACCGAAACCATGATTCTAGGCCGTGCCCCGGAGCGCGGGCAACCTGCTACACCCGCCTCCACGGCAGCGTCTCGTTCGCGAACGAGCTGCGTCCGGAGATCAGATGATAGATGTACGAGCCCAGGCAGAAGCGCCCCACGACCAGGGCGAGCATGGCGGCGACCAGGAACCCCTCGAGGATCCAGGCGAGCACCACGGCGCCGGCGAGGAGCGCCAGACCGATCCCCAGCATGAACGTGGCGGCCATCCCTTGGGCGAAGCGCCGCGGCACTGGTGCGGGGCCGAGCCGTGGCAGGCCGCGGGGCCCCGCGATCCGCTCGTTGTAGACCGCGTCGAAGGGATTCCATGCGGGCAGAATGGCGTTCCACCAGAGAAGGGCGGATAGCGCCAGAAAGAGCGCCGGCGACTGCGTGATGAGGCCGATCGCCACGGTGACGCCGACGACACGCGGCTGGAACATGAGTGCCGCGTACTGCCGCTCGGACTCGATCCCTTCCATCCTTCCGAACCCTTGCTGCTCCACGAAGTGCATCTTGGCTACGCTGGACACGCCTTCCTCCTCATCGGACCCGCTTGGCGCGAGTCCTCTTCGACGCAACACCCTTGGACTTTGCACGCTTCCGGTCGTCCGTGCCGCTCCCTGCAACGACCGGAAGCCCTGCCGATTTCCACTCCGGGAATCCATCTTCGAGCCGCCGCGCTTCCCGCCCGCGGGCGCGAAGGAGGCGCACCGCCTCGAACGCCATGAAGCAATAGGGTCCGCGGCAGTACGCGACCACTTCCTTCTCACGCGGCAGCTCCTCGAGGCGCGTCGCGAGCTGATCCAGCGGCACCGAGACGGCCCCCGGGATGTGCCCGGCGAGGTACTCCTCCTCGGGCCGCACGTCGAGCACGATCGCCGTTCCCTCGCGAGCACGTCGAAGCAGCTCGTCCCGTGGCACGGCTTCCATCGCGTCCCGTGACCGGAAGTACCCCTTCACCAGCCGGTCCATCTCGGCCAGCCGCCGCTCCCCCACCTGGCGGAGCTGGTTCGCGAGCGCAAACACGTCAGGACCGGCGAGCCGGTAGTAGACGTAGAGCCCTTCCTTCCTCGCCTCGACGAGCCGCGCTTCGCGCAATGCCTGCAGGTGATGCGAAACGTTCGCGGTCGAGAGACCCAGCTCGCGGCCGAGCGCCTCGACGGTCCGCTCCGACTGCGCCAGGATCTGCACGAGCTGGAGCCGGCTCGGGCTGGAGAGGGCCTTGGCGATCCGGCTCACCTCGATGTAGAGGAGCTGAACTGCTTCGTCGCGCGCTGGCATCAGATCGTCCTCAAAACGCATACCGCAGCGTCGTGTACACGTTGTCGTCCTCGTTCAGGGCGCCGAACTGGGTGTAGTTCGCCTTCCCGTAGAAGAGATTCGCTCCCACCTCGACCGAGACGTTGTCCGTCGCGGCATAGCGCAGCGACGGGATCACGAGCCCGTCCTCTTCCGTCAGCCCCCAGAACGCGAACAGGTTGCCCGTCACGGTCTGGTTCCGGAGGAGCTGCGTGATCCGCGTGGTCGCGGTCCAGCGCTTCTCGTCCTTCACCGGATATCCGGCGGGCGCGGTCGCCCGGTACGCGCTGTAGTCGAGCATCCATTCGACGTAGCCCTGCACGCCCAGGGTCGCGTCCTTCCAGAGCGGGTAGGAATATCCGGCGAGCGCTTTGACGGTCGAGTTGTCGACCGCGTAGCGACTGCCCGACTGGTCCTCCCCCGAGTCCCAGAGCGCGCCTTCCAGGCTCGCCACCCCGCCGAGGAGCGAGCCCGTGGCGCTCGCCCCATAGGTGTTGAGCCTCGGAAAGAATTGGAGCACCGCGGTGGGCGTCGTCGGGGAATCCAGCGTCATCGCAGGACTCCGGTAGAACGTGCGCGACGCGTAGAGGCTGAGACCCCAGTCCGAAACGTATCGCGAGAGCCTGAGCGCCGCCTCCCCGTTCTCGATGGAAGCATCCTTGTCTTCCGTGATCCGCGGCAGGCCCGGGAACGGATCCGGCAGGTGCAGCTTGTCCGCCGTCGGGTAGCGGTCCGCCTGGAACACCGGCATCAGCACGATCTCGGCGTCGAACGCCTTCGGGTGGAGATCCACCTTCACGGCGTCGCTCCCGATCTTGAGATATTCCAGCGGCCGGCCCGTGAAGAAGGCGACCCAGTCCTTGGGGAAGATGTCGTTCGTGAAGAGGAGATCGCCCACGCCCCACGTCACGACCTGCCGTCCGGCCCGGAGGCTGGCGTGCGCGCCGGTGAGATCCACGAACACCTCACGCACCTCGACGTCGGACCGCTTGGCCACGGAGTCGTAGAAGAGGTCGACCTTGGCCGCGTAGCCGCTACTCCCCTTCTCCGAGGCGCCCTCGGCCTTGAGCTGGACGCGCTGGTCGGCCAGGAGCACGTCGCAGGGACCGCCGTCGACGCAGGGCGGGTCCGCGACGTCGATCGCGTAGTTGGCCTGGGCGAATCCGCCGAGATCAACAGCCGCCGACGCGACCGCGGGTGCGAGGGCGGCGGCCGCGATCGCCGCGGCAGCGATCAGGAATCTCATCGCACCGACGCAGGCGGCTCACGCAGCGTGCGCTCCGTGAAGAGGTTGTCCGTCAGGCTCTGGTCGTAGACCACGTTCTGGAACAGGACCACGGTGTGCTGCCCCGCCGTGAGGTTCTTCATGGTCCGTCGGGCCACGGTCCAGTGGCCGCCGATCTGCTCCACCTTGTCCGCGGTGAACACCCGTGTCATGCGCCCGCGCGCGTCGGCGTACTCCTCCTTCAGAGGAACCCATCGCTCGCGGTCGATCCAGCTCGTCCGCTTGGCGTAGTCGGCATTGCCCACCGGGTGGCTCTCGATCACGTAGCAGGGGCGATCGCCCAGATTCTCCTGGCGGAGCAACGTGTGGGTCTCGTCCGAGACGTCCCGACCGGACACGTCTTCGTACGTGAAGTCCGAGCCCACGAAGGACGATCGCTTGTCGCTCGCCGCGATGCGGCGCACCAGCTTGATCGCGGGAATGTAGATCCACCGGTCGTCGTCCTTGCCCGGGTATTTCCAGACCAGGAACGTCGTCCCCCTCACGTCGGGCGGCGCGTGGAAGTACATGAAGTAGCGCTGCTCGCCCCCGGCCGCCATGTTCTTGCGGAGGAGCGTCAGCTCGCGCTTGCGCTCGCCTCCCTGGGCATTCATCAGACTCATCGAGACCCGCGTTTGCATGTCCTTGCCTTCGGCGTAGAAGGCGTCGAGCGAGCGCTTCACGATGTCGGCTGCGGGCATCTGCGCCCGCGCCGCGGCGGGAGCCGCCAGAGCCAGGGCTGCGGTCAGAACCATGGTTCGCACAGCGATCCGATTCATGGAGGATCCTCCGTTCAGACGACCGCCTGCGCCACGGGCTCCACCGCCTCGGCCGGGCTGCGATCGCCGAACAGCCAGCGGCTCGAGAGGGTGATGAGAGCGGGCAGGAGGAGAAGGGTGAACAGCGCGCTCAGGAGCATCATGGTCATGATGAACGCCCCCACCGTGATGTACGGGGTGAGTGGCGCGAAGAGCATCACCGAGAAGGCCGCGGCGAAGAGGACGGCATTGCGCAGGATCCCGCGCCCCGGGCGGGACGCCGTCCAGAGGAGCGCCTCGTGGAGCGCGGTCTCGCTCGGCCGCTTCCCTTCGAGGCCTTCGGCGGCCAGGTACTGCCGCAGGCGGCCGATGAAGTGAATGGAGAAATCGACCGCCATGCCGAGGGAGAGGCACGAGAGCACGGCGATCGGCATGTCGAAGTCCTTCTTCATCCAGCCGACCGCGCCGTAGATGAGGAGCACGGTGAAGAGAAGCGGCACGTAGCCGACCACGGCCCAGCGAAGCGATCGGAAGTTCGCCGCGAGGATCACGAACACGACCACGAGCGCGAGCAGGAAGCCGCGCACCATGTCCCAGAGCACCTCGTCGTTCCAGACGAGATTGAAGTAGGCGATCCCCGCCGGGCGGACGGTCATGCCCGCCGGCGCATGCGCCCGGAACTCGTCCAGCTCACGCAGCACCTCGCGCATCGCGTTCGCGTCCCACGTGCGGAGCTGGACGGCGATGTTCGCGTTCTGGAACGAGTAGTCCACGACGTTGTCGAGGTCGAGGGGCCGGGCGGCCATCCCGAACAGGAAGAGGTACTGGCCGATCGTCTCGGCATTGTCGGGAACCACGTCGTATTTCGGATCGCCGTCGTGGAGCACCAGGTGGATCCGCTTCACGTAGTCGGCGACCGAGAGCGTCTTTCCCACGACGGCGTGCTTCTCGAGACGAGCCTGCAGATCCTCGATGGCGCGGAGCGCCTCCGGACGCTTGAAGAACTCGGGATCCTTCGAGGATGCGACCACGTACCCCATGGAGGTCCCGCCGAGCTGCCGGTTCAGAGCCTCGTCGGCCACCCGGACCTCGCTCGAGGACCGGAACCACTCGACCATGTTGTTGTTCACGACGATCCGCGCCGTCCCGGCCACCGCGATCGCCACGAGGAGTACCGTGACCGCGAGCACCGGCGCCGGGTGCCTCGCGCCCACCGCGGCGATCCCCCGCAGGAGGCCGGGGCTCTGGGTGCGCGCCCCGTCGTCCGGGACGGCGCGCGCGGGCTTCGGATCCTTGGCGAGGGAGAGCACCGCGGGGATGAAGCTGAAGCTGAG
>JAEHDN010000138.1 GCA_016880395.1 Candidatus Eiseniibacteriota bacterium | reverse complement strand
GTGGCCGCCTGGAGCTGCCCCAGCTCCCGCTTCACGTCCCCCACGTAGCTCGAGCTCGGGTAGGTAGCCAGGAACCTCTGAAGATAGCCCCTGGCCCGATCGTCCTGGCCGAGCTGATGGGCAATCCTGGCTCCCTGCAGAAGTGCTTGCTCCGTAATAGGATGACCGAGGTCCAGCCGAACCATCTCGTCCACGGTCTGGAGCATCGCCTTGCGGTCGGCGAGGAGCATGTGGCAGCGGATGATGCTCCACCTGTAGAGCGGGCCGTATGCGGACGTCGTGTCGCGCTGGATCAGCTTCTGGTAGATCTCGATGGCGCGTCGAACCGCCTGCCTGGCCGCATCCCCTTGTCCCACACGGGCATAGCGGTTGGCGATCGCGATCGGGGCTTCGAGCGCAGCCATGGACTCGGGATACCGGACCGGGATCCCCTCCAGGAGATTCTTGGCCCGCTCCCAGTCTCCGAGCTGGTCCTCGAGCATGGCCCGGCGGAAGAAGGCGGGGGGAGCGATGTCGGGTAGGTCGGCATAGCCCGTCGTCACCTGTCGGTACCGATCGAGCGCCTCGGCGGTGCGGTGATACGTCTCGAGCAGCGTGCCCGCATCCATGAGCGCCTGCCCGGCAAAGGGAGACTTCGGAAAATCCTTCGCCACCTGGTCGAGGAGGGGGAGTGCTTCGTTGGGACCCGTCTTTGCCGTGTGCATCATGACCAACTTGGCTTCCGAGTAGCGGATCTCCGGCTCGAGGTTCTTGAGACTCGGCGATGCTGCGGCCATCCGTCGCAGGATGGCCACGTCCCGAAGGCCGGCGTCCCAATCCCCGAGCTCCAGCTCTACACGGATGAGTCTCGCGCGGATCTGCGCATCGAGCAGCGGCGCGCGCGGCGTGGCGAGAAGGGAACGGTAGTACGTCGCGGCCTGATCGAGCGCGATCTTGGCGTTGGCCCCATCGTTCAGATCCCGATAGAGGCGCACGATGGCCTCCGGAATCGCGAGGATGGCATCCTCCTCCTTCGAGGTCTCGGGCGAGAGCGGCGGATAGCGCCGGAGCATCGCGTGCATGAGATCGACCGCCTCCTGATAGCGCTTGTACTGGCGGAGCGTTCCCACGAGGAAGAAGTCGGCACGTCGGAGCATCAGCGTGTCGTCCCCGGCCATGGCCTGAACCCGCTTCATCGTCGCGATCGCGAGGTCGGGGCGATTCGCCTGGACGGCCAGCCGTGCCGCCTGGAGCTCCGCGTTGCCGACGAGGCGCATCACGTCGCGCGCCGTCTCACGCTCCTCCTTCGACGCGCCGGGAGGCGACGGTGCAACCGTCACCTTCTTCGCGATGTCCAGATAGGGCTCTCGCAGGGCGAGGAGCGTCGTGGAATCTGGCCTCTCGTCCCGAAGCCTGGCCTGTGTCTCCTCGCGGTCGGCCAGCCACATGAGCCGTTCCGCCTTGTATCGGAGCGCGCGTTTGGAGGTCTCGCCGCAGCCCGCTATCCCTGCGGCCAGCGCCAGGATCGAGATCAGGGTCGCCCATCGCTTCACAAGCGCCGTTGCGGTCTGCCGGCTCACGCTTCCTCCATCTGCGACGCCCAGTGAAGCCGGGCGGCCGCGGCGTAGGCCAGATAGGTCCCCAGGCTGATCAGGATCGAGTAGATCGCGATGAGGACGGCGACCATCTCGGGCCTCATCCGCTCGGAGATGAACCCGACCATGAGCTGCATCACGAGGAGGAAGGGCATGGCCGGAAGCGAGAAGACGAGCACGAAGAGGAGGGTCCACTTGAAGAGCTTCACGCCCTCGGCGACGCCGTTCTTGAGCGCCGGCACCAGGGTCACCCCGGGGCCGATCGCCACGATCGGCACATAGAAGAGAACGGCGCTCAACGCGTATGCGCCGAGCAAGCTGATCCCCCAGATCATCACGTTGCCCTGGAAGCCGGGGAACGATGCCCGGAGCAGCGGCACGAGGGCCTGGTTGAAGAGCCATTGCCAGGCGAAGAGCAGACCGAGGTTCACGAGCCCCGAGATCAGGGTCGGAGGCACGGCGCGGCGGATGCGGGCCTTCAGGCCGGGTCCCTGGAGCTCGGGATCCATGGGCGCCCGGATGCGAGCGATCGCGAGCGGGATCAGCACGGCGCCCGGTAGGGTGTACAGGAACACCTCGAGCCACGAGGTGGCGTTGGGGAGGATCAGGAAGAAGGTCGGGTAGTGGATGGGCGGATCGCCGGTGAAGAGACGGACCGCGGCGCCCGCGGTGCCCATGCCGATCGTCGTGCCGAGATTCAACGCGAGGAGCACGAAGAGGAGCTGCACACCCAGGATCCAAGCGAACGGCGCGTACTCGCGCCACTGGAAGTCGCGCGCGGCTTCCACGGCGCATGCGCGTGCGACCCGGAAGTTCCGTTGCATATGCCTCCTTGGCTTACAGGTTGAAACTCGGGGCCGGAGGCTGGAGACTAGCGCGCCATGCCAGCCGAAGACTACCAGATTCAAATCCGCCGTCCGGGCGCCGAGCCCGAGGTCGTGCTGCTCGACCGGAACGCCCCCTGCACCCTGGGGCGCTCTCCGGGCTGCCGCGTCTTCCTCGGCGACGCGTCGATCTCCCGCAATCACGCGGAGATCTTCTGGCGCGACGGATCCTTCTGGATCCAGGACCTCGGCAGCAAGAACGGGACGAAGGTCGGCACCAAGCGGATCGAGGGCCCGCACGCGCTCAAGCCGGGCGACCAGCTCCACCTCGGGAGCGTCCACCTCACCTTCACCCGGGCGGGCGAGCCGGCGGGCCACGAGACGAGCATCTCGGCGCGCGTGGCCGACATCGCGGCCCCGGTGAACGTGCACGCCGTCCCGCTCGAGGACATCTCGAGCGGGGCCGCCCTCGACACGCGCTCCTTCGGATCGCACCTCTCTCCCGAGCGGGTGGGTAACTTCCTCCTGGCGATGGACCGGGTGGGCCAGGCGCTCCTCGCCTACCGTCCGCTCGACGAGCTCTTCCAGTTCGTGGTCGGGCTGGCCGCGGATGTGCTCCGCGCGGACCGCACGGCCATCCTGCTGCGCCGCGCGAGCGACGACGATCTGGTGACCATGGCCGTCTCGCAAAGCGGGCGCGGCGCGGGCGAGGAGATCGTGGTGAGCCGGAGCATCGCGCGCATGGCGGTCGGCCAGCGCCAGGCCATCCTCACGAGCGACGCCCAGAGCGACACCCGCTTCAAGGAGCAGCAGAGCGTCATCCGCCAGCGGATCCACTCGGCGATGTGCGCGCCCCTCTGGCACGACGGCGACGTGCTCGGGCTCCTCTACGTGGACAACGTGGCCGCCCCGGTCCCCTTCGAGGAGGGAGATCTGCGCCTCCTCACCTTCATCGCGCACCTCGCGGCGGTCAAGATCCGCGAGACCGAGGCGCACGAGAAGGATCTCGAGCGGGAGGAGGAGCTGCGGCGGGCCGCCGCGCTCCAGCAGGCGCTCCTGCCGCACGAGCCGAGGATCGTGGGCTGCGTGGAGATCGCGGGTGGGAACGTCCCGTCGCTCAACGTCGGCGGGGACTACTTCGATTTCGTCGAGGGAGGCGAGCACTGCATGGTGGTGGGGCTCGGGGATGTCGCCGGCAAGGGGATGCCGGCCGCCCTCCTCATGACCCACCTCTCCGCGAGCGTGCGCGCGCAGGTCGAGACGGAGCGGCCGCTCCTCGAGGTGATGTCCCGACTGAACCGGTCCATCTACCAGAACGTGCGCGGCGAGCGGTTCATCACGCTCGTGCTGGCCGAGATCAACACCGAGGACGGCTCGATCCGCTACGTGAACGGAGGCCACAACCCGCCGTACCTGCTCCGCTCGGGATCGAACGAGATCGAGATGCTCTCCGAGGGGGGGCTGCTCCTCGGCATCATGCCGGAGGCCAAGTACGCGCAGGGCAACGTGCGGATGGAGCCGGGCGACATCCTCCTCTTCTACAGCGACGGCGTGACCGAGGCGAGGAACCTGTCCGAGGAGGAGTACGGGGAGGAGCGTCTGATGGCCTTCCTGCGCGAGGCCCGCGCGCTGACGCCGGCGCAGATGGTCGAGACGCTGATCGACCGCGTCCGCGAGTTCAGCCGCCGCCCCAAGCCGACCGACGACGTGACCGTCGTGGCCGTGCGCCGCTCCTGACCGCGCCGGGGCCGCGCGCTGCGCGCGGCCTCAGACCGCTCGCCGCGCCGATTTCGGCTGGCCGTTGCTCCGCTGCTCGGCGCTTCGCTGCGCCGTGATCGCCTCGTCGAGGTTCCGCTCCACCAGCTTCGCGTGGATGACCGAGTCGCGGTAGTCGCGCCGCGCGTAGGCCGTGCGCGCCTTCGCGAGCTGCCCCTCCGCCTCGCGCCGCCACTTGAGCGCGGCCTGCTTCGGCTTCGCACCCAGCTCCTGGCCCGCGCGATCGTAGGCCGCCTGGGCCTGCTTCAAGGCCCGCTCCGCCGTCTCCGCGGGCATCGGCAGGTTCTGCGAATCCTGGAGCAGATCGAGGATGCCGTCGCGGATCGAGAGCGCGTGCCGGTACGCCGTTCGCGCCTCCCCGCCCTCGAGCTGCCGCCTCGCCCCCTCCAGCTCTCCGCTCAGGGCGTGGTACCGGCGCCAGACGTCGGCGCTCACGCCCTGGTCGAAGACGTCACGCGCGAGGGCGAGCGCGTCCTGGGCGTTGTCGAGCGCTCGCGCCACGTAGACCGGATCCTCCTCGGGAGGACCGACCATCACCGCGGCCTCGCGCGCGATCGACCGTGCCTCGCGCGTCAAGCGGGTGGCGCGGGCGTAGAGATTCCGACCGAAGGCATCGCGGGCTTCCTTCTCGCGGCCCACCGCCTCGGTGAGGCGGGTCTGGGCCTGGGTGTTTCCCGATCGGTAGATCTTGGGGCGGAGGACCGCAATGACACGGTCCGTGTGGGTCAGCTCCCGGCCGATGCTCTCGGCTTCGCTGAGGGGAGCCGGGTCGCCGGAGGCGACGGGTTTGGTAGACGAAGAAGGGCCGGCGGCATTCGAGAATGCAGCAGTGGCTGAAGCCTGAGGAGCCGCGCGGCCCGGCCTCGTCTCAAGGGGCTGGCCGACCGAGCCGAGTAGCCGAACGGAGCTCAGGGCTAAAACGGCGGCCAGCGCCAACGTGATCCTCGCGCGATGCATGGAGTCCAGTCCGGGTGGCGTCAGGGATCACGGGGGGGTATCGAATCCGGCGAACGATGCATGCGGCGGGAATCGCAAAGGACGTGCCCCGCGGACGGGTGACCCCGAGGTGTTCGACGAAGACCTGCAAGCGGCTACATGATAGCAGGTTACGGGGTGGATCCGAGGGGCGTACATAGCGGCACGAGGCCGCCTGACGTGCCAGGATGGACCCGTGCGAGCAGCCATGTACCGAACCGTATGTGCGGAGCGGGGCGCGGGTGGCCAGGAAACGGCCGGACGCTAGAGGGCCGGCGTCTCGCTTCCCTCGGGCTCCGGCCCCCCGATCGGGATGCCGTGGCTCTCCATGCGGGAGTAGAGGGCGCGCCGCGAGATGCCGAGCAGGGTCGCCGCCTTGGTCTTGTTTCCCTGGGCGCGGTCGAGCGCCTCGCGGATGAGGCGCTTCTCGATCTGCTCCAGGCTCAACCCGAGCGAGAGGAGATCGGCCGGATCGGCCGCGTGGCGCGCGCGGCCCAGCGGGAAGTGGTGGCGCTCGATCCGCCCGCCCCGTCCAGCGAGAATGCAGGCGCGCTCGATCAGGTTCTGCAGCTCGCGGATGTTGCCCGGGAAATCGTAGGTGCGCAGATACTCCAGCGCGTCGGGCGACAGCTCCGTGATCGATCGCTCCTGCAGCACCAGGAAATGCTCGACGAGCGACGGGATGTCCTCGCGCCGCTCGCGGAGCGCGACGAGCCGGATCGGGAAGACGTTGAGCCGGTAGTAGAGATCCTCCCGGAACCGCCCATGGTGGATCATCTCCTCGAGGTCACGGTTCGTCGCGGCCAGGATGCGCACATCGGCGCGCCGCATGTCCTCTCCGCCCACACGCACGTACGTGCGGTCCTGGAGCACGCGAAGGAGCTTCACCTGGATGCTCTGCGGCAGCTCGCCGATCTCGTCGAGGAAGACGGTGCCCCCCTCGGCGATCTCGAAGCGGCCCGGCTTCGTCCGGATGGCGCCGGTGAAGGCCCCCTTCTCGTGACCGAACAGCTCTGATTCGAGGAGCGTCTCGGGGAGCGCGCCGCAGTTGACCGGCACGAACGGCGCCTCGCAGCGATGGCTCGCCGCGTGGATCGCCTGCGCGAAGACCTCCTTGCCAGTCCCGCTCTCCCCCGTCAGGAGCACGTTGGCATCCGTCGGCGCGACGCGCTCGGCGAGGCTCCGAGCCTCGCGCATGGGCAGGCTCGAGCCGACGATGGACTCGAACTTGTGGATGGGGATCTGCTCGCGAAGGCTCTCGATCCGTGTCTTGAGGACGGTCGATTCCTGGCGGAGCTTCCGGTGGTCCAGCACCTGGCGGACCCGGACCGGCAGCTCCTCGAGGATGTTGTCCTTCATGATGTAGTCGGTCGCCCCCTCCTTCATCATCTGTACCGCCTCGCGCGTGTCGGCGAACGCGGTCATGAGGATGACGTCGGGCTGGTATGCCTGCTGGCGGGCCTCGCGAAATACCTGCGCCCCGCTCGCCCCCGGCATTCGCATGTCGGAGATGACGAGATCGAACGGACGGCTCTGGATCTCGTGGATCGCCGCGTCGCCCCCCAGGGCGATCGATACCTCGTAACCGGCCTCCGAGAGGGTCGTCTCGATGAGGCGGCAGAGGTTCTCCTTGTCTTCAGCGACCAGGATGCGCTCGGGCATGTTCAGGACCTTCCGGTGATCATGGACCTTCCAGGGGAATCCGGACCTCGAAGATGGCGCCGCCTTTGGGGGCGTCCCCAACTGTAACCGATCCGCCGTGCTCGGAGACGATCCGATCGACGAAGGCGAGCCCGAGCCCGGTCCCCTTGGCCCGGGTGGTGAAGAAGGCATCGAAGATCTTCTTGCGCAGGTCCTTGGGAACTCCGGGGCCGGTGTCCTCGAACCGGATGCGGACGTCCCCCCGTCTCTCGCTCACCCGGATCACGAGCTTCCCTCCGGACGACATCACGTCCCGAGCGTTGAGGGCGAGGTTGAGGAACACGTGGTGCATCGCGAGCGGATCCCCCGTCAGGAGGATCTCACCGTCCGTGTTCCACTCGACTATGGTGGAGATCCCGGCTCGCTCCAGCTCCACGCGGAGGATCTCGAGCGACCGCTCGAGCACCGGCCGGAGCTCGAACTCCTGCGGCTCCAGATTCGGCCGGCGCGAGAGGTGGAGGAAGTTCTGGACGAAGGCGCTCATCCGGTTGACCTCCTCGTCGATCATGCCGAGGAGGGACTTCCGCTCCTCCGGCCGGAGCTGTTCGTACCGCTGGAGGCGGGTCGAGGCGCCGCGCAGCACGGCGAGCGGATTCCGGATCTCGTGCGCGACCCCGGCCGAGACCTGCCCGATCGAAGCGAGGATGTCCGTGTGCCGGAGGTTCTCCTCGATATGCGAGAGATGGTCCACCGTCCTCACGAACCCGAGGCCGATCAGGATGACAAGGAGGGAGGAGAGCGCCACCACGCCGTAGAGGGACGTGCGGATCCGCTGGAGCGGCTGGAACGCGTCCGAGCCTCCCTCCACGGCCACGGCTCCCACGACATCGCCCTCCGGCGTCACGACCGGCGCGTAGCCCGAGCGCAGGTACTGGCCGTCCTTGTAGTAGAGGCGCGAGTGCGAGGCCTGGCCGATCAGCGCCTTGGTCATGGGGACCGGATCGAGCGTCACGACGTCCGGCTCGTAGGTGAACGGATCGCGGAGCCGGAGGAGCACGCGGCGGTGGCGATCCACGAGCACCACATTCGACAGGTCAGCGCTCTGCGCGAGCCGCGTCCACTCGGAGCGGACGGCGTCGGCTGCCTCCTGGGAATCCATCTTCATCGAGAAGTCCGTGAGCGCCGTATCGGCCGCGGCCGAGGTGTCCGCGCTCGCCAGCGAGAGCATCTCGAACTGCTCCGGAGCCACGAGGAGCGCGGCGATGTGCGCGGTCCCCTGGAGCCGCTTCCCCAGCTCCTGGTCGAGAAGGCGCTGCGAGGTCCGGAGCGAGAGGAAGATCGCGCCGTTCACGAGCAGGAGCAGCGCGGCGATGAACGCGAGCGTCCAGACGATGCGCGGACGGATGTTCTGGCGGCGGGAGAACATTCGGATTGGGTGCGGCGACGGCGCGGAAGGTCCGGGCCGGGGCCAGACGGGACAGCGTACCGACCGGCGCTTCCCCATGTCAACGCGCGGGACCTGTGCTAGCGTGCGCGGCGACATGCGGCGGACTCTCCTCCTCTTCGCGTTCGGTCTCCTGGCTGGCCTGCTGGGCGGCCTCATGGGCGTGGGCGGAGGCATGGTGCTCGTGCCCCTCCTGGTCCGGTTCACCTCCCTGGGCCAGCACGAGGCGCAGGGCACCTCGCTCGCCTTCATCATCGCGACCGCGCTGGTCGCCTCCATCTCGTACTACGGTAATGAGCGGCTGGACACCGCGCTCGCGATGACGCTCGCCCTGGGGGCGGTCCCGGGCGTCCTGCTCGGCTCGGCCCTCGCGGCCCGCACCCCGGCGCCGAGGCTCCGCGTCACGTTCGGCGTCGGGATGGCGCTCGCGGCGGTGCGGATCCTCGCCTTTCCTCCGGTCCACGAGAACGCGGGCGCGCTCTGGCCCGCCGCGTGGAACGTCGCGCTCGGGCTCGTCATGGGCACGTTCGCCGGGCTCCTCGGCGTCGGAGGCGGCATCCTTCTCGTGCCGGCGCTCGTCCTGGGCGAGGGGGTCGGCCAGCACACGGCCCAGGGGATCTCGCTCGCCGTCATCGTGCCGGTCGCCGTGGTGGGCGTGATCAGCTACGCGGCGCGGCGGCGGATCGCCCCCGCCTCGATACCGGCGACGATGGCCGGGGGCGCGGCGGGAGGCTGGATCGGCGCAGTCCTCGCGCATCGCACGCGGCCCGAGATGCTGTCCCGGCTCTTCGGCGTGCTGCTGCTCGTGGTGGCGGCCCAAATGATTTTCCGCCGCGCGCGTGGTACGGTTTCGCGATCCGTCCCAGCCGAGTCCGGAGGAACCTCATGACCTCGATGAACCGCATCGCCCTCATCCCGATCCTCGCCCTGTCCGCCGTCCTTGCGTGCTCTCAGCAGCCGAGCGCGCAGGAAAAGGCGACGTTCGAGACGCTGGCCCGCCGGTACCTGATGGAGAACTATGCGTTCAACCCCTCGTTCGCGACCTCGTGGGGGATCCACGACTTCGACGACTCGCTCGAGAACTGGTCTCCGGAGCGGCTCCGCGTCGAGGAGCAACGGGTGCGGGACGCCATGAAGGAACTCGAGGGAGTCCGCGCGGAGAGGCTCGATACGCCGACCCGGATCGATTACGACCTCCTCCTGACCGGAATGCGGTCCAATCTCTACAATCTGACCGAGGGGCGCTTCTGGGAGAACGACCCGGGCCAGTACAACTACGGCGGCACGCTCCAGAGCATGATCGCCGTGAACTACGCGCCGCTCGAGCAGCGGATGCGGTCGCTCACGCACCGACTGCAGCAGGTGCCCCGGCAGCTCGCCAACGCACGCGTGAACCTCAAGAACCCGCCGGCGCTCTTCACTGAGTTCGCGGCGGGCGACTTCGAGGGCACGATCTCGTTCCTCGAGAACGACGTGACCCGAGCGTTCGCGCCCGTCACCGAGCCGGCGATCCGCGCCGAGTTCGAGAGCGCGAAGAGGACCGCCGTGGCGGCGACCAAGGACCACGTCGCGTGGCTCCGCGGCACGCTCCTTCCCGCGAGCCACGGCTCCTTCGTCCTGGGCGAGGACCGCTACCGGAAGCGTCTCCGGTACGAGGAGATGATCGACCTTCCGATCGACACGCTGCTCGCCGTGGGCGACCGCGAGCTCCACCGGCTCGAAGCACGCAACCGCGAGGCCATGCAGCGCGTCGATCCCAACGCGCCTCCGGATTCCATCGTGGCCCGCATGCGTCGCGATCATCCGCCGGCCGACAGCCTGCTCGACTACGCGCGCGCCCTCATCGAGGAGGCGAGGGCGTTCACCGTGAAGTCCGGCTTCATCGCGATCCCCGCGGATGCGCACTGCGCGGTCCGCCCCACCCCCGAGTTCGCCGCGAGCCGCTCGTTCGCGAGCTTCGATGCGCCGGGGCCGTTCGAGACCAAGGCCGACGATTCCTACTACAACATCACGCTCCCGGACCCCCGCTGGCCCGCGCGGCGGATCGAGGAGCACCTCCAGGGCTTCAGCCGGTGGACACTCCCATCGGTCTCGGTGCACGAGGTCTATCCCGGCCACTACGTGCACCATCTCTACGCCAAGCGTGCGCCGTCCTTCGTGCGGAAGTCGATCGGCTCGGGCGCGTTTGGGGAAGGATGGGGCCTCTACACCGAGGAGGGGCTGCTCGACCAGGGTTTCCGGAAGGACGATCCGCGCGTCGCGGTCGGCGTCATGCGCTGGGCGCTCGTCCGCGCCTGCCGGCTCCAGGTGGGGATCCGGGTCCACACGCGCGGCATGAGCCTCGAGGACGGAACGCGGTTCTTCATGGAGCACGCGGGGCTGGAGCGTGCGAACGCCGAGCGCGAGGCCGGGCGCGCCGCCTTCGATCCGACCTACAGCGTCTACACGCTCGGAGCCCTCGAGATCCGGAAGCTCCGGGACGATGTCGCGCGCGAGCAGGGATCGAAGTTCACCCTCGGCTCGTTCCACGAGACGATCCTGTCGCAGGGCGCCCTGCCGGTGACCCTGCTCCGCCGCATCCTCCTCAAGAACGAGGGGACGATCCTCTGACGAGGAAGCGACGGAGGCTCCTGCTCGCCCTCTTCAGCCCTTCCCCCGCGTGGAGCATTCCCGCGGGCGAGGCCGAGGCGCTCCGCCGCGACTTCCCCGACGTGGACGTGATCGAGGCGAGCACCCGCAAGGAGGTGGATGCCGCGATTCCCGAGGCCGAGATCCTCTTCTCGTGGGCGTTCGGGGACGCGGTCCTCGCGCGGGCGGAGCGGCTCCGGTGGCTCCATGTGCCCGCCGCCGGAGTGGGCGCCTACCTGACCCCGAGCTTCCGGGCGCGCGGGGCGGCGCTCACGAACTCCCGCGGCGCGCACGCGATCCCGATCGCCGCGCACGTGCTCGGCGTCATGCTCGCGCTCACGCGGCGGCTGAAGCCCGCGATCGTCGAGCAGACGACAACGGGCATGCGCCGTGAGGACTGGTGGACCGGCGACGAGGTGCCGAGCGAGCTCCACGGAAAGACGCTCGGCCTCTTCGGCTACGGCGCGATCGGCCGGGAGGTGGCGCGCCGTGCGGCCGGGTTCGGCATGCGGGTGATCGCGCTCCGCCGCCGGCCCCAGGGCGCGCCCGCGTGGGAGCCGGAGCTGCTCCGGGCGCTCGGGCTACCGGCCGAGGAGCCCACGGTGGCGGAGGTGATGGGCCCGCGTGACCTCGACCGCTTTCTCGCGGCGAGCGACATCGTGGCCGTGTGCGCGGCGCTCACGCCCGAGACCGAGGGGGCGCTCGGCGCGGAGGCGTTCGCGCGGATGAAGCCGGGGGCCTGGCTCGTGAACATCGCGCGGGGGAAGATCGTCCGCGAGGAGGACCTCGTCCGCGCGGTGCGGGACGGGCGGATCGGCGCCGCGGCGCTCGACGTGTTCGAAACCGAGCCCTTGCCGCGCGAGAGCCCGCTCTATACGCTCGATCGGGTGATCCTCACGCCGCACGTCTCCGGCCTCTCGCGCGGATTCTGGCCGCGGGCGATGGCGCTCTTCCGCGCCAACCTGGCGCGCGACGCCCGCGGCGAGCCGCTCCTCAACCGCGTCGATCCGGACGCGGGCTACTGACCGGAGATCCTCGATGGCCCGTCCGCTGATCGGCATCGGCCCCAACTACCGGCTGAAGCAGCGCCGCGGGGACCTCTATGCCCTCGATGCCAACTACATGAAGCTGATCGGCGGCGCGGGCGGGCTCCCGATGATCCTGCCGCTCGTCTCCACGCTCGAGGAGGCACGAGAGGTGGTGGGGCGCGTGGACGGCCTGGTGCTCACGGGGGGTTCCGATCTCGAACCCTCGCGCTACGGCCAGAGCGCGCGTCACCCGGACCGACTCGGCGCGCCGGCGCGGAACGTGTCCGACCTCTTCCTCGCGCGAGCGGCGCAGGAGCGGGGCATCCCCACGCTCGGCATCTGCCTCGGCATCCAGGTGATGAACGTGGAGTTCGGGGGAAGCCTGCTCCAGCATCTGGAGGAGGACCGGCCGGACGGCCTGAAGCACGAGGAGGAGGCGGACGAGGAGTCCCCCGAGCACGCGGTCGCGGTCGAGCCGGGGACGAGGCTCGCCAAGGTCCTCGGGCAGGATCACGCGGTCGTGAACTCGTACCACCACCAGTCCATCGACCGCGTCGCGCCAGGCTTCCGGGTCGCGGCGACGAGCGAGGATGGCGTCATCGAGGCGATCGAGCGCTCCGACCACCCCTTCTATGTGGGCGTGCAGTGGCATCCCGAGCGGATGCCCGACGCTCCGATCACCAGGCGGCTCGTGGGCGCATTCGTGGACGCAGCCCGCGGCGCCTCCGTCCGCTCCTAGCTCCCAGTACGCGACCGCCCCAGGGCGGCGCTACCAGCCGTACTTCTTCCGGATGGCGAGAATCTGATCCAGGTGGTTGAGGTCGTGGCCCGCGATCAGCTCCGCCGTCCGCCTCACCGTCTCCTTCCCCCGCTCCGAATGCATCCCGTACCGCTCCCACGTCCGCCGCGGCATCGACTCGAGAAGCTCGAGGTTGATGCGTCGGAGGGTCACGATCTGCTCGATGAGCCGCGGGGTGCGCCGGTCGCGATGGCGAAGCGCCAGGGCCCAGGTCGCCTGGTCGTAGCCCGGGATCGGAACGCCCGGCTGCGAGAGCGCGAGACGGTAGCGATAGCCGTAGACGACCTCGGTGTCCACGAGGTGCCCCAAGATCTCGGCGATGCTCCACTTGCCGGGGGCGGGGCGCTTCCGGAGCTGGGCGGCGCGGAGCCCCACGATCGCCCGGGCGATCTTCGCGGGACCGGTGCGCATGAGCGGGAGCGGCTCTCGGCCGGCGCGGTAGCCGTCGATCTTCCGCACGTACGTGCGGATCTCGGGCGTGATCCGCACGCGCCCGCGCGGGCGGGCGCGCTTCGCGGCGCGGGTCTGGCTGGCGCGTCGGGATTTCTTCGGAGCACCTGCGATTCTCTTCACGAGCATCTCCTTCCGGCACGGTGGGACCACGATGAACCCGGGTGCGACAGGGTAGCGTCTACTGAGAATAGGATGTCGCCAGGTTGAGATGTGATTCGGTCTGGCCCGCCTGGGCCGGCCGGGCGGGCCTCCTACAGGGAGGTACCCATGCGTCCCCGCCCCGCGATCCTCGCCCTGCTCGCCCTTGCCCTCGGATCCAGTCCAACCCCGGCATGGGCGGAGCCATCCAACCCGCAAACCTTCCATATCATGGAGATCACGCAGATCATGGCCGCCTACAATGGCGACCCGGCCATGCAGGCGATCGAGATGAGGATGCTGGCCTCCGGGCAGAACCTCCTGACCGGGACGCAGCTCAACGTCTATGACAAGGACGGCGTGCTCGTGACGACGCTCGGGACGTTCCCGAGCAGCCTCGCCAACTCGGTGGTCGGGTCGCGGGTGCTGGCGACGACGGCCGCGTTCGCCTCCGCGTTCGGCATCGTGCCCGACCTCACCATCGCGGCCGGAATCCCGACGCCGACCGGACAGGTCGTGTTCGAGATCACAGGCTGCCGAGTGAACTCCATCCCCTACGGCGGCATCGTGACGCGTCTCGCAAGCGCCTCGTCGGCCCTGGCGCTACCGACCCTGGCTGCCACGGCCCTAGTCCGCACGGTCAACGATGCCACGGCCCCGACGTGCCCGCTCGCCGAGGACGCTGGGGTGCGGTTCACGCTCCGCTCCGGAAGCTCGACGGCGCCCCTCGTCTTCCAGAACAACCACGGAGACACGACGCAGGTCTACTCCACCGTGACCGGGGTGGAGTCGCCACCCCCGAGCGTGGCGTCGCTCAAGGCCTCGCCCAATCCGTTCCGCGGGCAGACCAGGATCGACGCACCCGACTGGGGGTCGCTGGTGATCCATGACGTGCAGGGGCGGCTGGTTAGGGTCCTCACCTGCGTACCGGGGGGCGCTTGCCCACAGCTGGCGGGAGCGTTCAGCGGCTCGTGGGACGGGCGTGATACGGCGGGGCGCGAGGTGCCCTCGGGAGTCTACTTCCTTCGATACGAGGGGGCGGGCGGCAGGGCCGTAAAGGCGATCGTCTACCTGCGCTGAGGGGGCGGGGCCGAGCCGCTCTGGCCACCACCGGCTCGCCTGGCCCGGCGGCGGATCAGCGAACGTCGATCGTGCCCTTCTCCATGTCCATCGGGCAGGCGAATCCGACCTCGCCGGGCTCCATCGGGCCGAGCGCGACGCGCACGGTCTGATGGAGCGGCAGCTCCTGCTTGATACCGCGCGCCGGCACGAGGATCTCGGTCGCGCACGTCTGGTCGGTCTTCCGCGTCACGAGGAGCGTCACGGCGTCGCCATGATTCACCTCGATCCGGTTCGGCTCGAATCCGTTCTCGGTGACGGCGATCTGGATCTCGCGATTCCGACTCGCGGGCGTTCCCCCGCCACCGCATCCGGCGAGGGCGACCGCGAGGAGCAGGCATGGCACGATCCGCTTGGGCATGGGCACAGATCTCCTTGCTTGGTGTGCGGCGGCGAAGGGTCCGCCACGCGTCAAAGCTCCACCCCTCGAAGCCTCCAGGAGTTCCAGATCACCGAGACCGAGCTGAAGCTCATCGCGGCCGCCGCGATGATCGGGCTCAGGAGGAGCCCGAAGAACGGATAGAGCACACCGGCCGCGAACGGCACGCCGAGCGCATTGTAGACGAAGGCGAAGAGGAGGTTCTGCCGGATGTTGGTCATCGTCGCCCGGCTCAGCCGGCGTGCGCGCACGATGCCGCGCAGGTCCCCTTTCACGAGCGTCACGCCCGCGCTCTCCATCGCGATGTCCGTCCCGGTGCCCATCGCGATGCCGACCTGCGCCTGTGCGAGCGCGGGGGCGTCGTTGATCCCATCCCCGGCCATCGCGACGAAGCGGCCCGCCGCCTGGTAGCGCTTCACCACGTCGACCTTCTGATCGGGGAGCACCTCGGCCACGATCTCGTCGATCCCGAGCTTCCGCGCCACCGCGTTGGCCGTGGTCGCGTTGTCGCCCGTCAGCATGACGATGTGGATCCCGTCCGCGTGGAGGGCCCGGATCGCCTCGGGCGTGGACGCCTTGATCGGATCGGCGACGGCGAGGAGCCCCGCCAGCGCGCCGTCGACCGCGACGTACATCACCGTGTTCCCCTCCGCGCGGAGGGATTCCGCGCCATCGGACTCGCGCTCGACCGGGACGCCCAAGGTCTCCATGTGCTTCCGATTCCCTAGCGCCACCTTGCGCCCCTCCACCGTCCCGACGACGCCGAGCCCCGTCCTTGAGGAGAACTGCGTCACCTCGGCGAGCATCACCCCGCGCTCCCCCGCTCCCGCAACGATGGCCGCGGCCAGCGGGTGCTCACTTCCGCGCTCCAGGCTCGCGGCGAGCTTCACGATCTCCGTCTCCGATCGACCCTCGGACGGCACGACCTGGACGAGCCGTGGCTTCCCCTCCGTGAGCGTCCCCGTCTTGTCCACGACAAGCGTGTCCACCTTGCGGAGCGTCTCGATCGCCTCCGCATTCTTGAAGAGAACGCCCGCCTGGGCTCCCTTTCCCGCCGCGACCATGATGGCCATGGGCGTGGCGAGCCCGAGCGCGCAGGGACAGGCGATGATCAGCACGGCCACCGCGTTCACGAGCGCGTGGGCCAGGCGGGGCTCGGGTCCCACGAGGGCCCAGATCGCGAACGTTATGATCGCCACGGCCACGACGATCGGGACGAAGTATCCGGAGACCACGTCTGCGAGCCTCTGGATGGGCGCCCTGCTCCGCTGCGCCTCGGAAACCATGCGCACGATCCGCGCCAGAAGCGTCTCCGCTCCGACGTGCTCCGCGCGCATGACGAGCGACCCGGTGCCGTTTACGGTACCGCCGACGACCCGGCTCCCGATGACCTTCTCGTTGGGGACCGGCTCACCAGTTACCATCGATTCGTCGACGGAGCTCGATCCCTCGAGCACCACCCCGTCCGCTGGGACCTTCTCGCCGGGACGGATCCGGAGCCGATCGCCGAGGGCGACCTGCTCAAGCGGAACGTCCTCCTCGCTCCCGTCTGCGCGCAGGCGCCGCGCGGTCTTGGGAGCGAGCCCGAGGAGTTGCCGGATCGCCGCACCCGTCTTGCTGCGCGCCGACAGCTCGAGCACCTGGCCGAGGAGGACGAGGGTCGTGATGGCCGCGGCGACCTCGAAGTAGACCGCCACGTGGCCGTTCGCGTCGCGGAAGGCGGCGGGGAAGATCCCGGGGAGGAGGGACGCGACGGCGCTGTATCCATAGGCGACCGCGACGCCGAGCCCGATCAGCGTGAACATGTTGAGGCTCCGGCGGACGAGCGACTCCCATCCGCGGACCAGGAGCGGCCACCCACCCCAGAGGACGACCGGAGTCGCCAGCCCCAGCTCGATCCAGTGACGCGCGTCCGAATGACTCATGCGTTCGAGAGGGCGCCCTGGCAGGAGGTCAGCGACCATCAAGGCGATGAGCGGAACGGTCAGCGCCAGAGAGGTCCAGAACCGCCGCCGCATATCGACCAGCTCGGGGATTTCCTCCTCCTCGAGCGTGATGGTGAGCGGCTCGAGCGCCATCCCGCAGATCGGGCACGAGCCCGGCCGGTCGGAGACGATCTCCGGGTGCATGGGGCAGGTCCACTCCACCTTCGCGCCCGGCGGAGGAGCGGGCGGAGGCGCCGCGGGAGCGCCGTGCGCCATCGGCTCGTGCTTCGCACCGGGCGCGAGGTACCGCTCCGGATCGGCCTGGAACTTGGCGAGACAGCCGGGCGAGCAGAAGGAGTAGGTCTTGCCCGCGTAGTCGAACCGCCCCGCCGCGCGCGCGGGCGCGACCTTCATACCGCAGACCGGGTCGATCTCGGTGGCGTCGGCCCGCGAGGCGGCCCCTGCGGGAGGATGCACATCCAATCTGAGCGAGCTCGGCTTCACGCAGCTTCCTCCGCGTTCCTCTTCAGCTCGATTGTACGACGAGGCCCGAACCCTCGCAGCCGCGGTGCTGCCACCGTCCCTCGGCCACCACGCGCTCCAGCGCCATCCCACACTTGGGGCACTTCCCGGGGCTGTCCGCTACGACCTCCGGATGCATGGGGCACCGGTACTCATGCCCGCTCCCGCTAGCCATGCGAAACCAATCCCCCCAGGTAGGCGCCGACGGACACACAGGTCACGGCGAGAAGCGCCAGGATCCACGCATGCCGGCGCGTCACCCGGATGAGGGACATGAGAGCGGCCAGCGTCATGGCCGACGTCGTGCCGATCCCCCAGTTGCGATGAACGGCCACGAGCCATTCCTTCGTCTCGCCCTTGAAGTCCGATGCCTGCGCGAGACCCGCCGCAAGGGCCGCTCCCGCCGAAACCGCCGCGAGCCACGCAATCGCGCTCGCGAGCCCGACCAGCTCCGGGCGGCGGCGTGAAAGGAAGAGGGCCAAGAGCGCGAGCGGGGAGAGCACGATCGGAAAGTGGATGAGCTTGTTGTGAAGATGATGGCTGAGCGCCTCCATGACGGGCGGCATCGCAAACGGCGCCTCGGCCGCGGCGGTGTCGGCCGCGGTGCGCTGGGAGAGGGAATCCACCCCCGAGAAGGGCATTTCTGAGTCCGCCAGGTGGCGCGCCATAGGCTCGTGTTTGTCCGTGTGGTGCTCATGGGCGCGTGCCGGAACGGCGGTGCCGGCGACCGTCAAGAAAAGGACGGACGCGGCGAGCATCCTCGGTACCGTGCCTTCGGAACGCCGCGAGGCGTTCATCGAAGCATCCCTCCTCTCTCCTACTGCACCCGGATGGACCCCGAGAGCATGTCCATCGGGCAGGAGTAGCGGATCTCCCCTTTCTTGTCTGGCGTGAAGGTGATGACCACCTCCTGGCCGAGGGGAAGGGGCTTGTGGATTCCCTGCCCCTCGATCACGAGCTCCGTGGCGCACGTGGCCTCCACCTCGCGCGTGACGAGAAGCGTCACCGGCACTCCCTTCTTCACCGTGATCTCGGCGGGGACGAAGCCCTTGTCCGAGACCGTGAGCTTGACGGTCTGCGGGGCGGCCTCCTTCTGCGAACAGCCCAAGGCGCCGAGGGCGAGCAGAACGACGGCGGCAGCGACGACGAACGGTTTCATGACACTCCTCCTTGCGGTTGGCCCGGCGCACCGGCGTGCACCGGCAGATGACGTCCCTTCCACCACGCGTACACCGCGGGGTAGACAACGAGCTCGAGAACGAAGGAGGTGATGACGCCACCGATCATCGGCGCGGCGATCCGCCGCATGATGTCGGCGCCGGAGCCGTGCCCCCACATGATGGGAAGCAGGCCGAACAGGATGGCGCAGACCGTCATCATCTTGGGTCGGATCCGGTGGGCCGCACCCTCCACGATGGCCTCGGTCAGGTCCTGCCGATCGCGGAGCGCGCCGCGCGCGGCCCGGTCCCGGTGCGCCAGGTTGAGGTAGAGCAGCATCACGACGCCGGTCTCCGCGTCGAGTCCCGCGAGCGCGATCATCCCGACCCACACCGCGACGCTCATGTTGTATCCGAGGATCCAGAGGATCCACACCGCCCCCACGAGCGAGAAGGGCACGGCCAGCATCACGATCATCGACTCTGTGACCGAGCGGAGATTGAAGAAGAGGAGCCCGAAGACGATCAGGAGCGTCACCGGGACCACGAGCGAGAGCCGCGCGCGGGCTCGCTCGTAGTACTTGAACTGACCCGACCACTCGAGGCGGTATCCGGGCGGCAGCTTCACCTCCCGCTTCACGACCTCGCGGGCGTCCTCCACGTAGGACGCGAGCGGCCGCCCGGCCACGTCGACGGAGACCAATCCGAAGAGCTGCCCGTCTTCCTCGAGGATCATCGGGGGGCCCGTTCGGAACTTCACGTGTGCCACCTGTGCGAGCGGCACCTGGGCGCCGCCCGGGGTTGGAATGAGGACGCGGCTCAGGGCGTCCGGATCGTCCCGGAACTCCCGGGCGTACCGGACGCTGATGGGGTAGCGCTCGCGCCCTTCCACCGACTGCGACACGGTCATGCCGCCGATCGCGGCCTCGATCACGTCCTGGATGTCGCCGACGGTGAGCCCGTAGCGCGCCGCCTCCACGCGGTCGATGTCGAAGTCGAGGAAGAAGCCTCCCGTGACGCGCTCGGCGAACGCGGTCCGGGTCCCCTTCACCCCCTTCAGCGTCCGTTCGATGTCGATTCCAAGCCGCTCAATGGTCGCGAGATCGGGCCCGAAGACCTTGATGCCGACCGCGCTCCGCACCCCGGTCGCGAGCATCTCGTTCCGGGTCTGGATGGGCATCCACCAGATGTTCGGCATCCCAGGGAAACGAACCTTCGCGTCCATCTCCGCGTTGAGCCGCTCCCACGTCATTCCCTTCCGCCATTCGGACTCGGGCTTCAGCGTGATGACGGTCTCCACCATGGAGAGCGGGGCGGGGTCCGTCGCGGTGCGGGCGCGGCCGATCTTGCCGAAGACGGTCTCCACCTCGGGTACTTCCCGCAGCCGCCGGTCCATGAGCTGGAGCACGTTGGCGGCCTCGGTCGACGAGATGCCGGGGGGCGCGGTCGGCATGTAGAGAACGGTGCCCTCGTTGAGCGGAGGCATGAACTCGCTTCCGATCCTGAGAAAGACCGGGATCGTGGTGAGGACGAGGAATGCCGCGATTCCGATCACCCAGCCCCGCCGCCGCACCGCGAAGCGCACCACGGGTCCGTATGCGTCCATCATCCGCCGCGAGATCGGGTGGTCGTGCTCGTGGCGGATCTTCCCGCGGATGAACCAGGCCGCGAGCGCCGGCGTCAGGGTGACCGCGAGGAGCGCCGCGAAGAACATGGAGTAGGTCTTCGTGTAGGCGAGCGGCTTGAAGAGGCGCCCCTCCGTCCCCTCGAGCGTGAAGATCGGGAGGAAGGAGATCGTGATCACCATGAGCGCGAAGAAGATGGGCCGCCCCACCTCTCGCAGCCCTGCGACGATCGCGTCCTCGCGCCGGCCGACCCGCCCGCCGGCTTCCCAGGCCTCGAGCTTCTTGTGGACGTTCTCCACCATGATGATGGACGCGTCCACCATCGCCCCGATCGCCACCGCGATCCCGCCCAGCGACATGATGTTGGCCGTGAGGCCCTGGGCCGACATGGGGATGAACGCTAGGACGACCGCGATCGGAAGCGTCAGGATGGGAACCAGCGCGCTCCGGAGATGGAACAGGAAGAAGATGATCACCAGGCTCACGATCACCATCTCCTCGATCAGAGAGCGCTGAAGCGTATTCACGGCCCGATGGATCAGCTCGGAGCGGTCGTAGGTCGTCACGAGCCGGACGCCGGGTGGGAAGGAGCCCTGCACCTCCTCGAGACGGCGCTTCACCCCCTCGATGACGTGGAGCGCGTTCTCCTTCTGCCGCATGATGACGATCCCGCCGACGACCTCCCCCTGCCCGTTCAGCTCGGCGATGCCCCGACGCTGCTCCGGTCCGAGGTAGACCTCGCCGAGCTGCGCGACGGTCACCGGGACTCCTCCCGGCCCGACCTTGACGACGATCCCCCGCAGATCGTCCAGCGATCGGATGTAGCCCCGGCCGCGGACGAAGTGCTCGTGCTCGGCGACCTCGAGCACACTCCCGCCCACGTCCTTGTTCGAAGCCTGGATCGCCATTGCGACCTCGCGGATCGACACGCCGTAGGACTCGAGCCGCCTCGG
>JAEHDN010000137.1 GCA_016880395.1 Candidatus Eiseniibacteriota bacterium | reverse complement strand
TCGAGCACCCGCTGGCGAACCGCGGCGGATAGCTTCCGCTCCCAGTCCTCCTTGAGCTGGAGGATCCGCCCCGCCTCGCGCCCCTCCCCGCGTTTCCTCCGCCCGGATCGCTCCTCGGCGATGAGGGAGCGGTAGTGGATGCTCAGCGTGCGCATCTCGCGGTGGAGCTCTCGCCGCATCCGATCCTCGTGCGGCTGGAGCTTGCGCCGGATGCGCGACTCGAGGAGTCGGAGCCCGCGCATCCAGGCCCCGGCGAGGAGCTCGGGGTCCGGGGGCGCCAGGGTCTCCGCGTCCTCCGGGCTCGGCGCGCCGAAGGCCGCGTCAGGTGGCGCCTGGACGCCTCCCGCGGGGCCGACCGGCAGGCGCTGCACCAGGAGCTCCTCCGGCAGGTCGTCACTTCCGTAGCGGATCCTCCAGTGGAGCCGAACCCAGGTGCGCACCGCGCCAGCCCGCGCCGACCGGGGCGCGTGTGCCACGAGCCGCACGACCTCTCCACGCGAGCGCCCGAGCAGGAGGATTCGCTCCGTCAGGCCGGCGTCCATCTCGGCGCCGCGCGCGGCGCGGCCCGCGGGCGAGGCGACGAGGCGGACCTTGTCGGTTCCGAGCACGACGGCGAGATCGGCCGGAAGGCCCGCCTCCCAGACGGTCCCCCGCTTTGCGATCGAAGCTCCGCGCGCCTCGAGGATCGACGCGAGGATCTCCGGGAGCTCGCTCTTCCCCTCGGCGCGCTTACGTCGGTTCATGGTCGACGCCGTCCAGCAGACGGCGGTCCAGCTCCTCGACGGCGTCGTAGCGCTTGCGCCCGACGAGAAGCGCGGTCCCGAGCTTGCCAAACTCGCGATCCAGGTCCCGGTCACCCCTGGCCCCGGCCCAGATCGAGAAGACAGCGTCCTCGAACGATCCCGCCTCGGCGTACGGCCCGAGCACCATGTCGAGATCGCCGATCACCGACCGGAAGAGATTGATCTTCTCGTGCACGATCTCGAGCACGTAGGACTCCACGGTCTGTCGCGCCGTGAAGTTGTAGACGTGCACGTCGTGCGCCTGCCCCAGCCGGTGGAGCCTCCCGATCCGCTGCTCGATCCGCATCGGGTTCCAGGGGAGGTCGTAGTTCACGAGGAGCCTGCAGAACTGGAGGTTTCGTCCCTCCCCGCCCGCCTCGGTGCTGACGAGCACGCGCGACCGGTCGCGGAACTGCGCGATCGCCGCCTCCTTCTCGCGAAGCGTGAGCGCGCCGTGGAAGACGCTCGTGCGTATCCCGAGCGCGCGGAGCGAGCGCGCCAGGAACTCGAGGGTCGCCCGGAACTGCGTGAAGATGACGACCTTCTCGCGCGAGGCCGCGAGAAGGCGTGTCACACCCTCGAACTTCGCGTTGGCGTCGACCGCGCGCGCCCGGACCAGCAGGTCCTCCAGCTCGGTTCGCGCCGACCCGGGGGACTCGCGCACCAGGAGCTTCCCCAGGGTCGGGACCGCCGCGAAGGAGCTGGATCCGATCTCCTTCTGCAGCGTGAGGAGGGTCAGCTTGATCGCGCCGCGCTTCGACTCGCGCTGGCCCTGGATCAGCCGGCGCACGAGCCGGGTCACGTCGTCGTAGATCTCCCGCTCGGGGACGCTCAGGTCGAAGTGGACGTTCGTCACCTCCCGCTTCGGGAAGCGGATCGACGTGCTGGCGCGTGTGGTGCGGATCATGGTCTCGCCGAGGAGCGTCGCCAGCCGGCCCGTGTTCTGGGGCATCCGCCGGTCCCCACGACGCATGAACTCGCGCCCGAACGTGCGGTACGTGCCGAGGAGTCCCGGCCGCAGGAGCTGGACCAGGTTGTAGAGCTCGTGGAGGTCGTTCTGCACCGGTGTGGCTGTCAGGAGGAGCAGGTAGCGCGGCGCGAGCCGGTCGAGGAATTTCCACGCGAGCGTCTTCTGATTCTTGAGACGGTGCGCCTCGTCCACGACCACCAGGTCGAACGCGGCGGAGGCGACCTTGTCCCGGTGACGGAGGAGCTTGGCCGTATCCATGGACGCGAGGAGGAGCGGCTCTTCCCACCACGCCGTACCGTGCTTCAGGATCGCGAACTCGAGATCGAACTTCCGGCGGAGCTCCTGATCCCACTGCTCGACGAGCGACGCGGGCACCAGGATGAGCGCGCGCTGGACGAGTCCGCGCAGGAGGTACTCCTTGAGGACGAGCCCCGCCTCGATGGTCTTCCCGAGGCCGACCTCGTCGGCGAGGAGCGCCCGCCCGCGCATGCGCCGGAGCACCGTGACGCACGCCTGGATCTGGTGCTCGTACTTCTGCACGTCGTGGAGCCGCTCGATGCAGAGGAGCCGGTCGAAGCCGCGGTGGAGCGTGTAGCGCTCCACGCGCAGGCGGATCTCGTGGTCGGGCGCCGTGTCGTAGGGCCCGGACACGAGCCGCTGGAAGAGCTCGTCCGCCCCCGGCGCGATCCGGAACTGGCCGCGCGCGGGCAGGTCCGTCCCGAGCCGGAGCGCCGGGGCCGAGGTGGCCGCCGACACCGCGGGGGCCGACGTCGCGCGTCCCGCTCCGCGCGCAGGCTCGAGCGGATAGAGCGAGGTGAGCCGGCGGATGCCGTCGGGGAACGCGATCTCGAGGACCTCGAACCCGTCCCGGTCGCGCACCTCGACGATCAGCCCCTCGCCGAACTCCTTGTGGAGGACCCGGTCGCCGACCCGGAAGCCGAGCGAGCGGCCGCGCCGCTCCTCGCGGCTCACGTGAGCTCCCACGTGTGCCCCTCGGTCGGGATGCGCACGCGCTCGGGGGATGGAAGCGCCGCCTTCAGCGCCTCCGCCCGCTCGAGGTCCGCGTGCACGATCGCGATCCCGCGCGGAGCGCCGCAGGCGCGGGCCTGACCCACGAGCGCGTCGTGGTCGGCGTGCGCGCTGAAGCCGTTCAGCACGACGACCTTCGCGCGCACGTCGAAGGGCTCGCCGAAGATCTTCACCTCCGGCACGTGCTCGACGAGGCGCCTCCCGAGCGTGCCCTCGGCCTGGTAGCCGATGATGATGATCGTGTGTCGCGGATCGCCGATCGTGTGCTTCAGATGATGGAGCACGCGTCCGGCCTCGCACATGCCCGAGGCGGAGACCGTGACGAACGTCCCCGGCTTGTCGTTCAGCTTCTTCGAGTCCTCCGCGTCGCGGATCAGCGTGGCCCGCCGCATGCCGAAGGGATCGCCTCCCGCCCGGAGCGCGGTCGCCGTCTCGTCGTCGAACACCTCGGGATGGCTCCGGATGATCGTCTGCACGTCGATCCCGAGCGGGGTGTCGATGTAGATCGGGATCTCCGGTACGCGCCCCGACCGGAACAGGTGGTCGAGGGCGTAGACCACCTCCTGCGTCCTCCCCACCGCGAACGCGGGGATCACGATGCGGCCGCCGCGGGCGATCGCATCCTTGAGCACCGCCTCGAACGAGGTCCAGAGGGTTTCCTCGTCCGGGTGGTGCTTCCCGCCGTAGGTTCCTTCCGTGATCAGGTAGTCCGCGTGCGGAAGCGGCGCCGGGTCCTTCAGGATGGGACGACGCGGCCGCCCCAGGTCCCCGGAGAAGACGAGCGACCCGTCCCGCCCGTTGTCGCGCCAGCGCGCCGATACGGAGGCGGCGCCAGCGATGTGTCCCGCCTCGTGGAACATCACGGAGAAGCCCGGCACGGGCTCGAACGGCGTCTCGTAGTCCTGCCCCACCATGCATCCGAGCGCGCGCTCCGCGTCCTCGGCCGTGTAGAGAGGGACCACGGGATCGCGGCGAGGCCGTCCACGCTGGCGCCGGTTCAGCCACTCGGCGTCCTTCATCTGGATGTGTGCGGAGTCGAGGAGCATGGCTCGGCAGAGGTCCACCGTGGCTCGGGTCGCGTGGATCGGGCCGTCGAAGCCGCTCCGGCAGAGAACCGGCAGCGCGCCGGAGTGATCGATGTGGGCGTGCGAGAGGACGACGGCGTCGACGGATCCGCCCGCGAACGGAAGGGCGCGGTTCCTGGCCTCCGACTCCGCACGCCGGCCCTGGAAGAGCCCGCAGTCGAGGAGCACCGTCCCGCCGCCGCCGCTCAGCAGATGCTTCGACCCGGTCACGGTGCGGGCCGCCCCCCAGAACGTCACCCGCATGCGGGCCTAGTCTCCGGGATAGAGATGGATGCCCGCGCTCAGCGAGGCGAATCCGGTGAATTCCGAGTTGCTGATCAGCCCGTAGCCTCGGAGCGTGAAGTCGAGCGAGAAGCGAGGGCGGACGAACCGCTCCAGGCCGGTGCCGAGAACGAGGTAGAGGCCCTCGTTCACCCGGCTGCTCCCCCGAACCTCGTCCACGACGTCGGGGCTGGCATATCCGAAGCCCCCCACGAAGTAGGGATTCACCTCGCGCTCGCGGTGGATGTAGTAGACCCCCTCCGTGGAGACCGTTGTCATGACCACCGAGCTGTCTCCGGCTCCGGGCTCGGTGGACGGCTGCCCGCCCTTGTCGTAGAACCGCTGGTTCTCGAACGAGAACCCGAGCGCGAAGGACGGGGACAGCATGTACCGGAAGCGGAACGCATAGCCCGGGCCGTCGCTGAAGCCGTCGGCCAGGCGCGAGTTCCCCCGCACGATGCCGTAGGCGCCCTGGATCCCGATGCTGATGGTGTTCGGTCGCTGCCGTCGCAGGAGCGGAGCGCGCGGAGCCTCGGCGGGCGGTGGCTGGCGCATGCCGAGCGAGAGCGCGGAGGCGTAACGGGCCGGGCCGAGCTCGAGACCGCCGTCCGGATCCTCCGCGCGCGATGTCCCCGGCGACGCGAGAACCGCGCCGAGCGCGATCCACGCCGCGAGCACAGGCGCGAAGCGGCGTCCGCCGCTCCCGGTACGAGCCATCCTCCTCATCAAAGACCTCCACGTTCCGGCCGGGCTCAAGCCCTGGGGTGAAATCGGGTGTGCACCTCGCGCAGGTAGCCGCGGTCGAGGTGGGTGTAGATCTGCGTCGTCTCGATCGAGCGGTGCCCCAGGATCTCCTGCACGACGC
>JAEHDN010000136.1 GCA_016880395.1 Candidatus Eiseniibacteriota bacterium | reverse complement strand
GGAACTCGATGGTGCCCGCCCCCTCGTAGTGAATCGCCGCCGCCGCGCGCACCGCCGCGTCGCCCATGCGGGTGCGCAGGTCCGGTGTCAGCGCCACGCTCGGCGCCTCCTCGATGAGCTTCTGGTGCCGCCTTTGGATCGAGCACTCGCGCTCGCCGAGATGGACGACGTGGCCGTGGCGGTCCCCGAAGACCTGGAACTCGATGTGCCGCGGGTTCTCGACGTAGCGCTCCAGGTAGACCGCGCCGGAGCCGAAGTTGGCCTCGGCCTCGGCCTGGGCCGTCATGACGCCGTTCCGGAGCGAGGCCTCGTCGGTCGCGATCCGCATCCCCTTGCCGCCCCCGCCGGCCGCGGCCTTGATGATCACAGGATAGCCGAGCGTCTTCGCGACCTCGGCCGCCTGGTCCGGGGACTCGAGGAGGCCCTCGCTTCCGGGCGTCACGGGGACGCCCGCCGCGAGGACGGTCTTCCGCGCCACCGCCTTGTCCCCCATCACGCGGATCATCTCGGACGTCGGCCCGATGAAGCGGATGTGGCAGGACTCGCACACCTCGGCGAAGTGGGCGTTCTCGGAGAGGAAGCCGTACCCCGGATGGATCGCGTCCGCGGCCGTGATCTCGGCCGCGCTGATGATCCGCGGGATGTGGAGGTAACTGGCCGCGCTCGGCGGCGGGCCGATGCACACCGCCTCGTCCGCGAGCCGGACGTGGAGCGAGTCCTTGTCCGCCTCCGAGTAGACCGCCACCGTCTCGATGGCCATCTCGCGCGCCGCGCGGATGATCCGGAGCGCGATCTCTCCGCGGTTGGCGATCAGGATCTTCCGGAACATGCGTGCTAGACGAGTTCCTGCTTGGGACGCTCGAAGGTCTTCCAGGTCTCGTCGGAGGTGGCGTGGATCCCCTTCACGCGGAGCTCGAACTCGGTCGGGTTGGAGCAGTACTTGAGGGCGTTCTCGATCGAGATCTTGTTCTCGGTGTAGAGACGCATGATCGACTGGTCGAAGGTCTGCATCCCGTACTGGGAGACGCCGTCCGCGATCACGGACTTGATGAGGGGGGTCTTCTCCGAGTCGAGGAGGTACTCGCGCACGGTCGCGGTGACCATGAGGACCTCCGAGGCGGGAAGCCGGCCGGGCTGGTCCGAGCGCGGGATCAGTCGGAGCGCCACCACCGCCTGGAGCGTGGTCGCGAGCATGAAGCGGATCTCGTCGTGCTCGTGCGGCGGGAAGAAGGAGATGATCCGGTTCACCGTCTGCGCGGCGTCGATGGTGTGGAGCGTGGAGAGGACGAGATGCCCCGTATCGGCGGCCATCAGCGCGGTGCGCATCGTGACCGGGTCGCGGATCTCGCCGATCAGGATCACGTCCGGATCCTGCCGGAGGATGTGCTTCAGTCCCTCGGAGAAGCTGTCCGTGTCGAGCCCCACCTCGCGCTGGGAGATGGTGCACTTCTTGTCGCGGAACAGGAACTCGACCGGGTCCTCGATCGTGATGACGTTCTTGGACTCGCGCCGGTTGAGGGAGTCGATCATGGCCGCGAGCGTCGTCGACTTGCCGCTTCCGACGGTGCCGCACACGAGGACGAGCCCGCGGGGGCGGAGCGCCAGGTCCTCGATCACCGCCGGGAGGTTCAGCTCCTCGAAGGCGGGGATCGTGGCCGGGACCTGCCGGAAGACCATCGCGAAGGTGCCGCGCTGCTGGTAGAAGTTCGTCCGGAAGCGGGACATCCCCGTGACTCCGAAGGCGAAGTCGACCTCCTTCGTCTCCTCGAAGATCCGCTTCTGCTTCGGCGTGAGGATCTGATCGACCACCACCTCCAGCTCCGCTTGCGATGGCGGCGGCTCGTCGATCGGGACCAGCTCGCCGTTCACCCGGGCCGTCGGCTTGGTGCCCACCTTGACGTGGAGATCCGAGGCCCCCATCTCCACCATCCGCTGCAGCACCCGCTTGATATTCATGCCGTCTCCCCGCCTACGCGGCGCTTTCCGCTTCGACCAGGAACAGGACCTGCCCGAATTCAACCGGCTGCGCGTTCTCGACGAGGATCTTCGCGATGCGTCCCCGCACGTCCGACTCGATCTCGTTCATGAGCTTCATCGCCTCGACGATGCAGACGGTCTGGCCCACGTCGACGGGCGAGTTCTCCTCGATGTAGGGGTCCGCGTCCGGCGCGGGAGACCGGTAGAAGGTCCCCACCATGGGGGACTTGATCGGCGTGAGGTGCGCCTCCGGCGGACCCTCGGGCCCGCGTGCGGGAGCCGCGGGGGCGATCGCGTGCGCCGAGAGGGCGGCCGCGTCCGTCATCGGCCGCCGCACCCGGACCGAGGAGAACCACCGCCGTACCTCGATCTCCGCGAGGTCCTCCTCGCGCATGATTGCGACCAGCTCCTGGATGGTTCGCTTCAGGCTCACGTGCGCTTCCTCCGCGCCTTGGCCGGCGCGATCATCGCCGCGAGCGCGTGGAGTCCGAGCTCGTAGCTCGCCGGACCGAATCCCATGATCACGCCCGCCACGGCGCCGCCGGTCAGGCTGATCTGCCGGTCGCGCTCGCGCGCGTACAGGTTGGTCAAGTGGACCTCCACCACCGGGATCGTCATCGAGCGGAGCGTGTCCGCGAGGGCGAGGCTGCCGTGGCTGAGAGCGGCCGGATTGAGGAGGCATCCGTCCACCTCGTCCATCGCCACCGTGAGCCGGTCCACGAGCGCGCCCTCGTGATTGGTCTGGAAGGTCGCCACGTTGAGCCCGAGCTCTTGGCCGAGCTCGACGATCACGCGGTCGATCGAGGCCAGCGACACCTTGCCGTAGAGGCGGGGCTCCCGGCGTCCGAGGATGCCGAGGTTCGGGCCGTGCAGGACCCAGACGTCGCGCGCCACGGCCTAGCCCCTCCCGCTCAGCTGACGGAGCCATGTCTCGAACGCGCTCTTGTTCCCCTCGACCACCTGCCCCGGAACGGGGCGCGGCACCTCGACCGGCGGATGCTGCTCCACGATGTCGCCGAGCGCTCCGCGCGCGGGCATGGCCGGTGAGGGCTCGAGCCCAGCCTCGGGTTGCTCGGCTCCGGACGCGGCCTCGGTAGGTCCGGCGTCGGCCGGCTCCGGTGGAGCGGCGACCGACTCGAACGCGCGGCTCGGCGCCGGAGGCTCGACGATCGGCAGCGAAGCCGATGCGATCGGATCGGGCGCGGGACGCATCGGCTCGGAAGCTGGCGCGATCCGCTCGACCGGAAGCTCGGGCCAGGCTACCGGTACGCTCGGGGCCGGCGCCGTCGGAGCCGACCGGTTCGCGGCCGGCGGCTCCATCCCCGCCGAGCGGATCGCGGTCTCCAGCCCCTCGAAGCGCTCGATCGTGCGGAGGCCGAGCGCCAGCTCGGAAAGATGCTCTTCCTCGCGCGGCAGCCGGACCGGCTGCCAGGTGAGGCTCCCCTGCCCCACGATCACGTCCGCCGGACGGATCTCGGGGAATTCGCCCGACGTGATCTGATGGAGCGCCGTCTGCGACTCGAGATCTCCCGGATCGACGCGACAGACGGCCTGGTAGTAGCTACCGGCCTCGACGTGATGCCCCTCGTGCGCGAGAATCCCGCCGAGCGCCTTCAGGGCGACGACGT
>JAEHDN010000135.1 GCA_016880395.1 Candidatus Eiseniibacteriota bacterium | reverse complement strand
GTGGCCCCGCACGTGCGGATCCGGATCGCCTTCGAGCGCGCGGGCCAGCGCGGGAACCGCGCGGTCGTCGCCGACGTTCCCGAGCGCGACGGCCGCGTTCCGCACGAAGCGGTCCCGGCCGGCGCGCCGGAGCGCGGTGCCCGCGAAGCGCTCGCGGAAGGACGCCTCGTCGAGTGCGAGAAGCGGGATCAGCTCGGGGGTCTGCTGGTCCGGCCGCTCCGCGAACTCGGGAAGCGCCGCCGGGGTCGCGAAGCGGTTCCAGGGACACGCCTCCTGGCAATCGTCGCAGCCGAAGATGCGCGCGCCGATCGCGGGGCGCAGCTCGATCGGGATCGATCCGCGGTGCTCGATCGTGAGGTAGCTGATGCACCGCCGCGCGTCGACGCGGTAGGGAGCGATGATCGCGCCGGTCGGGCACGCGGCGAGGCATCGCACGCACGTGCCGCAATGATTGGCCGCGGGCAGGCTCGGTGGGAGGTCGAGGTCCGTCACGATCTCGCCGAGGAAGCACCACGAGCCCGCCCCCTGGCGGATCACGTTCGCGTTCTTGCCGATCCATCCGACGCCCGCGCGCTCGGCCCACGCGCGGTCGAGCATCGGGCCGGTGTCCACGTGGAACGCGAAGCGGACTCCCGGCTGGAGCCGACGCATCGAGTGTCCGAGCTGGAGGAGCCGCTTTCGGAGACGCTTGTGATAGTCGCGCCCCCAGGCGTAGCGCGCGATGCGCCCGGAGAGCGGGCTCGCGGCGGCGTCCGGCCCGTGCGCTCCGCCTGCGGAGCCGCCGGCGTCCGGCCAGTCGCCTCGGTAGTAGCCGGCCGCCACCGAGATCACGGTGCGGGCCTCCGGGAGCGAGCGCCGGGGATCGGCGCGCCGGTCGGGATCGCGCTCCATCCAGGCCATCGTGCCGTGGGCGCCGGAGGCGAGCCACGCGCGCAGCCGCTCGATGTCCGGATGCGCCTCGGCCCGCGCGAAGCCCACGGCGTCGAAGCCGAGCCGGAGCGCCTCCTCACGGATGGCCGCGGCGAGCCCCGTCCGCCGGTCGGCGGCCTCCCCCCGCTCGGGGGACCCTGTGGTAGCATTCATCGATGAGCGTTCCGGAGATTCGGCCCGTGTTCCCGCTTCCGAACGTGGTCCTCTTTCCAAGAACCATCCTCGCGCTGCACGTGTTCGAGCCCCGCTACCGCTTGATGATGGAGGAAACCCTCCAGGGAGACCAGACGATCTGCATCGTGCTGCTCAAGCCGGGCTGGGAAGGGAATTACTACGGCTCGCCCGATGTGCATGAGATCGGCTGCGTGGGTCGGATCGCGGAGCACAGGCTCCTTCCGGACGGGCGCTACAACATCGTGCTCCATGGAGAGTACAAGGTGGCGTTCGAGTCATTCGACCGGAACGAGCCCTACCGGATCGCGCGCGTGCGCCGGGTCGAGGAGGACGACTCCTGGAGCCGGGCCCCCGTCGCCCTGGAGCAGGCGCGCGAGCTGCTCGAGCTCTTCCAGCGCGCGGGCGCCGCGAGGGCGACCGGCCTCGATCTCGCGGCCGCGTTCGGTCCCCACATGAGCGCGGACGCCATCCTCAACACGATCGCCATGCACCTGAACGTCGATCCGGGGGAGAAGCAGCGCCTCCTCGAGATGGAGAGCGTCGAGCTGCGCTACCGGGCCGTCCACGATTTCCTGCGGGATACCTCGGCCGTCCAGGAGTCGATCGACCGGCTGCGCCACCTCTTTCCGGGCGAGCCCAGGCGGAACTGACGTGGACGTTCCCCTCCTCCTCGACCGGCTGCGGGCCGCCCATCCCGACGCGACGTGCGCTCTCGAGCACCGCGATCCCTTCGAGCTCCTCGTCGCCACCATCCTCTCGGCCCAGTGCACGGACGCGCGCGTGAACCAGGTCACCCCGGCCCTCTTCGCGCGCTTTCCGGACGCGGCGGCGATGAGCCGCGCGCGGCAGGAGGACCTCGAGGACCTCGTGCGGACGACCGGATTCTTCCGCAACAAGTCGAAGTCCATCCGCGGCGCGTCGCAGAAGCTGGTCCAGGAGTTCGGGGGGGAGGTGCCGCGCTCGATGGAGGAGCTCTTGAAGCTCCCGGGCGTGGCGCGGAAGACGGCGAGCGTTGTGCTCGGCGTCTCGTATGGTCTCGCGGAGGGGGTCGTCGTGGACACGCACGTCGCGCGCGTGTCGCGGCGGCTCGGCTTGACGCGCGGCGGAAACGCCGAGGCCATCGAGCGCGACCTGATGAAGGCGATCCCACGCGACTCATGGATCGATTTCGCGCATCTCGTCATCTTCCACGGCCGGCGCATCTGTCAGGCGCGGAAGCCGAAGTGCCCGGTGTGCCCCGTCCAGGATCTATGTCCGAGCGCGAAGTACTTCCTCG
>JAEHDN010000134.1 GCA_016880395.1 Candidatus Eiseniibacteriota bacterium | reverse complement strand
GTCTCCACGTTCAAGGGTCTCAAGGGAGACCAGATCCGCGCGATCCGGTTCCCGTACTCGAGCCCGTTCGTCGGGGCGCTGCTCCCTCCCGACGGGGAGGAGGGCCGTCCGGTCCGCCTCGCCGACCTGGAGGACGACCCGGCTCTCTCCGGCGGCGTGGGTCCGCTCTTCGCGGCCGGCCTCGCCGTCGTGTCGCCCGTCCTCATGAAGCAGCGGCTCACGGCCGTGCTCGCCGTGGGCGAGAAGGTGAGCGGCCATGAGTTCGGGACCGTCGATCTCGACATGTTGAAGGCGCTCTCCGAGTCGGCGGGCATCGCCATCGAAAACGCGCGCCTCTTCAAGGACCTCCAGGAGTCCTACGTCTCCACGGTGCGGCTCCTCGTATCGCGGATCGAGGAGAAGGATCCCTACACGCACGGCCACACGGAGCGCGTGGCGCGGTACGCCGTGGCGCTCGCGCACGAGCTCGGCTTCCCGGCCGAGGAGATCCAGCGCATCCAGTTCGGCGCCTTCCTCCACGACATCGGGAAGGTGCACACGCAGGACGAGGTGCTCCACAAGCCGGGCGCTCTGACGGACGAGGAGTGGCGAATGGTGAAGGCCCATCCCGTTCGAGGCGCGGAGATGATCCGGGGGGTCAAATTCCTGGAGCGCGTCGTGGACATGGTTCGCCATCACCACGAGCGGGTCGACGGGCGCGGCTACCCGGACGGCCTCCACGGGGACGAGATCACCACGGCGGCGAAGATCGTGAACGTCGCCGATGCCTTCGATGCGATGACCACGGATCGACCCTATCGCGCGGGCATGACGGTGGAGCAGGCGATCGCGCAGATGCGGGAGAAGGCGGGAACGCAGTTCGCGGCGGAGATCGTCGAGGTGCTCGTGGCGGCGGTGCGCGGCGGGAGGCTCGAGATCGGAAAGGGCGGCGCGGCGGTCTCGGCGTCGTAAGCGTCCGCGCTCGACGGCCGCCCGGCCCGAGCGCTCGTGTGTCTATCCCCCCAGCCTCGTGAGCCGGCCCTTGGCCTGGGCCCGCTCCCACCCCGACGGCGCGAACAGCAGGTAGGTCCTGATGGCGGCCTTCGCGGCCTCGGCCCTCGCCGCGGTCGGCTCGGCCTGCCACGCGCGGTACCGCGCGTCGGCGAGGAGCTGCCGCACGGACACCTGCTCGGGAACCCCGCCCATCGTGTCGAGCGCACGCTCCCATCCCGTGGCCGCCGTCTCGAATCGCGCCGCGGTTGGATCCGCATCGGCCATCTCGCTCAGCTGCTGGGCCGCGCGGATCGGTCCGAGGCTCTCGCCGCCGAGGGCACGGAACGGATCGGTCGCGCTCGAGCGGGACCGCCGTGACGAATCGGGTGAGGCGAGGATCTCGTCGCCGCGCATGGTCGAGGGCTCGGGTCGGTCGGCCGGATCGTCCGAAGTCGTCTCGGCATCCGGCGCCATCTCGTCGTCCGCCGTCGAGGAGCGCGTCGTGGGCGGCTCCCACGGATTCCACTCGCGCGAGGCGGTGTTGCTCTGAGGCGTGGCGGCCTCCGTGGGCTCCAGCGCCTGAGTCGCCTCGTCGGCGGCCGTGTCGGACGGCACCGACGGGGAGAGCGCACGGGAGGCGACGCTCCGCTCGGCGGGTCCGAGCGACAGATGCGGGGTGATCCACGAGGACACGAGCGGCGTGCGTGAGACGACCACGCCCGCGCTCCCCGCGACCACCGCGAGCGTGCCGATCACGAGCCACGTCGGCGACGGCCCCGAACGCCTCGGCAGGGCCGCGCGCGGCGGCCTCACCGGCGGGCTCGACATGGCGCGCGCCACGGGCTGGGTGGTCGTCGCGCGGATGTCCGCGGCTCTCGGCTGGGACGGGCCCTGGAGGAACCGGACGGACGTCACGGTCGGCGCGGAGAGATCCCGGTCGCGCTGTCCGCGCTCGCGGATGCGCGACCCGACCTCGGCCTCCAGCTCGCGGAAGAACTCCTCGCCCGGCTCGATGGAGAGGGCGCGCGAGAGAATCCCGTCGATCCGCTCGAGAAGCGCGAAGCGTGTCGCGCAATCCCGGCACGCCGCGAGGTGGCTCTGGACGTTGTCCGACGCGGATCCGACGAGCTGCCCGTCGAGGTAGGACGAGAGCTGCTGCACCGTGAGATGGATCACGCGTCACCCCCCAGCCCGGTGACGCGGGAGAGGATGTGCCCTCGGGCCTGCGACAGGCGGAGCGTCGCCACGCCCAGCGACAGGTCGAGGAGAGCCGCCATCTGCTCGTAGGGAAGCTCCTCGAGCACGCGGAGCGAGAGCGTCATGCGCTGGTCGGGGCGAAGCTCCGCGAAGGCCGCGAGCGTGCGCGTGCGAAGCCTGGCCTCGGCGGGATCCTGGGCGGCGCTGTCGCCGCTCCTCGACGCATCACCGTCGCCCCCGCTCGAAGCGGCATCGGCGGCCGGCGGCTTCGACGCAGCTGCAACGGCGGACGGTGTCTCGTGAATGCGGCGCATGATGCCCAGAATCCACGGGAAGAAGCGGAGCGATTCCGGGATCTCGCGGAGCTCGCCCCAGCCGCAGATCAGGGCGTCGCGCGCGAGGAGGTCGGCGGCGTCCTGATCGCCGCACATGGCGTACGCGATCCGGTAGAGCGGACGCGCGTACTGGCGCACGAGGGCGAGGTAGGCCTGGCGGTCGCCCGACTGCGCGGCCGCGATGCGCTCGACCTCTTCGCCGGCACCCAGATAGACGAGGGAGACACCCTGCATGCGTTGACCGGCCTCGGGTTGGGAGGGGAGGAATGGATGACCGATCTATCGGCAGATCCGGGGACTTCTGGAGCGCCGGTCGAAGATGCAGGGCGCCGGGCCCGAGCCGCTTCCGCCGCCGCGAACCACGGTTGGCGGGCGTCCACTTCCGGCTTCCCTATCCTAACCGGTGGCGATCCGACGAGTTGGGCCGGAAGAGGGGCGGGGAGGGCGTCGCCCGGTGACGCCGGTGGTGCCGGCCAGCGCTTGGCCGGGCGTCTCAGGAAGCGGTTTAAACTGGCTCCATGGCGCGACTTGCGCCTGGTCTCGGCGATTCCCCACCCGCGGCACGCGCGTTGCGAAAGCACATCGCCGTCGGCGGCCCGGCGCAGGATGGACCCCTCACCGGACCCGGTAGGCCCGCCGCTGGGCCGCCCGACACCAAGGCCACATATAAATGTGAATGCTAGATGTGAAGGCGGGACGTCCTCTGTTTGGGGGAGAGCACTGCGGAGTCGGGGCCGCGGTGTGGTGAAGCCGAGGAGGCGAAGAGGCGTCCCGCCATGAAGTTGGGGCCCAGTCCGCGGCCGCCGAAGGCGCCATCGAGCGCCCGGATGGCCGCGTCGACGGGCCCCTTTTCCCCATTGACCCATCCGCCCCCCTTCGCTACCCTCTCGGGCTCGAAGTCGGCGTGACGTTTCTCTCTGCAGATCGGGGCCCGCTCGCGCGCGCCCCCGCGCAGCACGGCGCGCGGAGGCCGAAGTGACCGACAAGGAACCCAGCAAGGTCACAGCCTGGCGGCAGATCGGGCTTCTCACGTCGATTCCGTTCATTCTCGCGCTGGCGCCCATCGTCGGATACTTCCTCGGGAAATTCCTCGATCAGAAGTTCCGAACGCAGCCCTGGCTCAGCTTCATCCTGCTGGTCCTTGGGTTCGTGGCGGGAGTGCGTGAAACGATCCACATCGTGAAGATGTCCCAGTCGGAGGATTGAGCCCCCTGCTCCGTGACGTGAACGCCGCGACCAACCCGCTCGTCCGGGCGCTTCGGATGTCCTGGCTGAGCGCGATCGCACTCGCAGGGCTCCTCCTTCCGCGCTCGTCCGGCGCCGCGTTCGCGATCCTCGCCGGGCAGAGCCTGATGGCGATCAATTTCTTCTTTCTCGACAAGCTTGTGAAACTCTTCACACACACCCTGGCGAAGGGGTCCGGTAAGCCGCTTCCGGGACGATTCCTCGCCTACGGGGCGATCAAGGTCCTGGTGGTGTACGGCGGCGCCTTCGCGCTGATCCGGACCGGCGCGGTTCCGTTCCTGCCGCTGGTCGGCGGACTCTCGCTCCCGCTCGCGGTCCTCTTCCTCCAGTCCATCATGCGGGCCGCGGGCTACGCGGCCTCTCCATTCGCGCGGCGGGCAACCTCAACAGCGGCTACCTCCGGGAATGCCGCCAAGCCCGCCGCGTTCCTTCTCGTCCTCGCGCTCCTCGCCATTCCCTCGCTCGGGCATGCCGGCGATCCGCCGCCCGCGTCCGCGCACCGGGAGGCAGCC
>JAEHDN010000133.1 GCA_016880395.1 Candidatus Eiseniibacteriota bacterium | reverse complement strand
CGCACGTGGGTCACGGACTACGAGCTGAATGAGTACTACCCGATTCTCTAGGCTGGCCGGCGGCGCCGCGCGGCGCGGGGCCATCGCGGCCCTCGCGCTCGCGCTCTGCCTCGCGCCGGGCTGCGGTGGGAAGACCGGGACCTCGGCCGTCTCCAAGGGCGGAGGCGCCGTGGGCACCACCGCGCCCGCGTTCGCGCTTCCTGACCTGGAGGGGAAAGAGGTGAAGGACACCGACCTTCGCGGCAAGGTCGTGATCCTGGACTTCTGGGCCACCTGGTGCGGCCCGTGCCGGATGGAGGTGCCGCACTTCGTCCGGCTGCAATCGAAGTATCGCGATCAGGGGCTCGCGATCGTGGGGCTCTCGATGGACGCCGGGGGCGCGCGTGACGTGCGCCCCTTCGTCGCCGAGCACGACATCAACTACACGATGCTGATCGCGAATGACCAGACGGCGCAGGACTACGGCGGCATCCTCGGCATCCCGACCACGTTCGTGATCGACCGCAAGGGAACGATCGTGAAGAAGTTCGTCGGCTACACGGACCCCGCCGTGTTCGAGGACACGATCCGGCCGCTCCTGGCGCAGACGAGCTGATCGTGGGGACCGGGCTGCTCGAAGCTCAGCCGAGCCAGGTCTCGCTCATCGCCGCGTTCCTGGCGGGGCTCGTCTCGTTCGTGTCCCCCTGCGTGCTCCCGCTCGTTCCCTCGTACGTCACGTTCATCACGGGCCTCTCCTTCGACGAGCTGACCGCGGCCGATCAGGGGCCGCGCGTGCGGCGGCTCACGCTCATCCACTCCCTCGCGTTCATCCTCGGCTTCTCGATGGTCTTCATCGCTCTCGGAGCGACGGCGACCGCGACGGGACAGTTCCTCCGCGAGCACCAGGACACGCTCCGGATCGTCGGCGGGGTGCTGATCGTGTTCTTCGGCGTCTACCTGACCGGGCTCATCAAGATCCCGGCTCTGTCGCGCGAGCGAAAGGTCCATTTGACCGGGAAGCCGCTTGGCGTGCTCGGCTCGGTCCTCGTGGGGATCACGTTCGCGGCGGGCTGGACGCCCTGCATCGGCCCCATCCTCGCCTCGATCCTCCTCTACGCGAGCACGGCGCAGACGGTCGGCACCGGCATCCTGCTCCTCAGCGTCTATTCGCTCGGGCTCGGCGTGCCGTTCCTCATCGCATCGCTCGGCATGAATTCCTTCCTCGCCGCCTCGAAGGGGCTTCGCCGCCAGCTCCACACGATCGAGGTCGTGAGCGGAGTCGTCCTCATCGCCTTCGGCCTCGCGCTCGTCACGAACGTCTTCAGCTACTTCGTCGCCTTCCTGTCGAGGTTCCTCCCCGCCGTCGGCTGAAATGGCTCGATCCGTCATTGCGAGACGCAAGCGTCGGGCAGCTTGCAACCGCATGGAATTCGCGCGGATGCGAGCGTTCACTCCCTAAATATCCGAGCGCCCCGGCCCGATACTCGGGGGGACTGGACCCCAGGGAGGAACGCATGGCGACCGAGACCCGAGCAACCACCCCCAGCCGCACCGTAACCCCCACGACCGAATCGCTTCCGGGAGCTCTCGCGCTCCTCGGCGGCCTGAACCACGTGGCGCGCGCCCTCGTGCCCTTCAATCCGGGCGGCACGTCGCTCGCGCAGGTGGTCCTCGGAACGAAGCGCATCCTCCGCCCCGACGGCACCGCGATCCTGATCCGCGGAGCGAACGGCGAGTACCTCTTCAAGACGGTCGACGGCGCGTTCGCGGAGTGGAACCGCTACTACCTCTCGGGCAGCGCGGCCGAGCTCCTCGACAAGCTGCTCGAGCGCGACACCGTGGTCCTCTTCCGCAGGGGGCAGCGGAGCCCGTGGGCTCGGGAGTTCCTCTTCGGGGACGGCATGGGATGGGGCGCGGCCGCGCCGATCAAGCCGCACGGCGAGATGGTGGGCGTGCTCCTCGTCAATCACGCGACGCCGCTTCCGTTCCGCCCCGAGCACGTCGCCGCGCTCCAGAACCTCGCCACGCTGGCGGGCGTCGCCGAGCGCGAGGACAGTCACCGCGCGCACCTCGAGGACCTCTTCATGGGGGTCATCGTGTCGCTCACGATGGCGCTGGAAGCGAAGGATCCGTATACCGAGGGACATTCCGCTCGCGTCGCCGCCTACTCGGAGGCGATCGGAAAGCAGCTCGGGCTCCCGCCCGAGCAGCTCGACATCGTGCACCGGTCCTGCCTCGTCCACGACCTCGGCAAGATCGCGGTCGACGGGAACATCCTCGGCAAGGAGGAGGGGCTGAGCCGGCGCGAGCGCGAGAAGATGGATCTCCACCCCGTGATCGGCGAGGACCTCCTGCGCCCGATCACGCTCCTCCGGCCGCTCCTGCCGGGCGTGCGCTCGCACCACGAGCACTTCGACGGCACGGGCTATCCGGACGGGCTGGCGGGGGAGGCGATCCCGATCGAGGCCCGCATCATGGCGGTATCGGACGCGTTCGACGCGATGACGTCGAACCGGCCCTACCGGCATGCGCTGCCCGAGGAGGACGCGCTCGCGGAGCTGCGCCGGAACGCGGGCACGCATTTCGATCCGCGGATCGTGGCGGCGTTCGAGCAGATCTATCCCGCCGTGAAGCGGACGCTGGAGCATCTGAGGCCGCGGAGCTAGACGCGACCTGGCGGGCCGCCCAGGGCGGCCCCGGGTCAGCGGGACTTGCGCAGGAAGACCGTGGTCCCGTGCTCCGGGCCGGTCTCGAATCTCACCTCGTCCATCAACTGCCGCATGAGGAAGAGCCCGCGACCGTGCGGGCTCAGGAGCTGCTCCCCCTCCGTGGGGTTCAGCACGCGGCTCGGATCGAAACCCTTCCCCACGTCGTCCACGCGCACGCGGACGGCCGACGGATCCACCGTCACCTCGAACTTCACCGTCTTGTCCTCGGCGAACATGTTTCCGTGCTGGACGGCGTTGGTGCCCGCCTCGATGACGGCGATCAGGAGGGAATTGACGAAGTCCTCATCGAGTCCGTGGCGGCGGCCCAACTCCTCGAGAAGTGCGTGGACCTGCGCCAGCTCCTCGAGGCGGCTCGGAATCGTGAGGTGAGCGGTTTCGCTGGAGCTGGGGATGGGAGAGCCACCCATATGGCGCTACTGTAACAGAATGGACCGGTCGGAGCGCGCGCGAATGCGCCCGGCCGGTGCCGGGCCGGGGCGGCTCGGACCATGGCTGCGGCGGCCCTGGCTCAATGGGCCTTCAGGGCGAGCAGGGTGATGTCGTCGATCTGGTCCGCCCCGTCCGTGAAGCGCGTGACCTCGTCGGCGACGTTCTTCACGATCTCGTCCGCGCTCAGCCGGTCGGGGAGCCGTCCCACCAGCTCGACCAACCGCTCCTCGCCGAAGTCCTCTCCCAGGCGGTTCCGCGCGTCGGTGATCCCGTCCGTGTAGAGGAGGAGCGCGTCCCCCGGCTCGAGCGAGGTCTCGTTGTGCGGGTAGAGGAAGCCGGGCTGGATCCCGAGCGGGATGCCCCCCTGGTCGAGGACCCGGCAGCGGCCCTCCGCCGAGCGCAGGATCGGAAAGTTGTGCCCCGCGTTCGCGAACGAGATCTTCATGCCGTTCCCGTTCACCTCGGCCAGGAAGCAGGTCGCGAATCGATCCTCGGGCGTCGCCTCGTGCACGAGGCGGTTGAGGCGGTTCATGATCATCCCCACCGACTGGCGGTCGAGCGCCTGCGTGCGGATCGAGGCCTGCACCATCGAGGCGAGGAGCGCGGCGGGCACCCCCTTGCCGGCCACGTCGGCGATCGCGAGGAGATAGCGGTCGTCCCCCAGCTCGACCGTGTCGTAGTAGTCGCCTCCCACGAACTTGCTCGGCGCGTTGAGCGCGGCCAGCCCGAAGCCGGAGGTCTGCGGCAGCCTGATGGGCAGCGACTGCTGCTGGATGCGCCGCGCCACCGCCAGCTCCTCCTCGAGGATCGTCTTCTCGAGGCTGTCCCGGTAGAGGAGCGCGTTCGTGATGGCGACGCTCGTCTGGTTGGTAAGCGTCTGGAGGAGTGTCACCTCCGCCGCGGTGAAGCGCGTCTCCGTGATCTTCCGCCCGAGCGCGATGAGGCCCAGGAACTGCCCCGCATGGCGGAGCGGCAGGAGAAGGTAGGGGATCGTGGCGAGGAGCGGTGCGACCGCCCCGTCGACGCCCCGGTCGCGCGCGTGCGGCGTGATCTCCTCCATGCGGAGCAGGTCCACGCCCTCGACCAGACGCAGATAGCCGTCGCGCGGGCAGGCGGCGATCGCCTCGAGATCCACCCCGCCGCCGAAGCCGTGCGCGACCGCGGCGCGCCGCTCGGGTGCGAGGAGGAGCACCGTGGTGCGCGCGGGCACGCCCTCCCGCAGCGTGGCGAGGAGCTTCTCGGCGAGCGTGTCGAGGTCGAGCACGGTGAGGACCTCGCCGCTCACCCGTCGGAGGAGCGTACGGTAGTCGCCGCGGTCCCGCAGGAACTGCCGGTCGAGCGTCTCCTCGAGCCAGGAGAAGACGGGCTGGAAGAGGAGGAGCGAGAGAAGGAGGAACGCGGTCTGGAACACCGTGGTGTCGGCCGTCGTGACCGACTCGAGGAGGAGGTCGAAGCGGCGCACGATCAGGACGTAGACGCCGAACAGGAAGACCGACGTCACCGCGTAGAGGATGGACTTCCGCGCGATCAGGTTCGCGTCGAGGAAGCGGTGCCGCACCATCGAGTAGGCGATCCCGCCCGAACCGATCAGGAGCGCGGCGATGATCAGGAACGAGCGCAGGATCGGCGGCCAGTAGTGATTGAGCAGGGTCGGGATGGGGGAGGCGACCGCGTAGAGCCCGGCGCAGGAGGCGAGGCCGATGAAGATCGTGCCGACCTGCCTCCGGATCAGAGGGTTGTGACTCTTCCGGAAGCTCACCCAGAGGAGCGTCAGCGCGGCCGCGATGTAGAAGAGGTTCACGAGCGAGAAGAGGATCTGGTGGAAGCGGAAGATCAGCCCCACCGGAAGGCGTCCGTACGTGATGACGGCCGCGGCAATCGGGTTCTGCGCCGCGCGCGCGGCGATCCGTCCCCAGAGCGCCCCCTGGCCCTGGAGCAGCATGAGGATCAGGTGGAACGCGTGGGGCGCGAAGATCCAGAACGACGCGAAGGGAATCCGGCGGAAGACGCGGTTCTCCGACGGGAACACGCAGGCGAAGTAGAGGAGCGACGGGAAGAAGAACTCCCAGAGATACCCGAACGAGCGCAGGAGGTCGTTCGATCCCGCCTTCCCCGTCGGAGAGAGGATGTCGATGATGAACCCGATCGCGCCGAGCACCGAGCCCATGCCTCCGGAGAAGAGCATGAACGCGGTCGCGCGATTGGCCCGCTCGCGTGGCGCCTCGCGCAGGATGATGATCCCGAGGAACACCACGAGCACGCCCACCATGGCATAGGCGAGCGCGATCGAGGCATTCGCGACGGGTGTCGTGTTCATCGAAGCGGCTCGACCTCCGCCGGAAGGACCTCGCCCGGAGCGAGCAGGAGCGGCTGTCCCGGCCGATCCAGGATCGCCTGGAGGACGCGCGCCTCGTACGGGAGCGCCGCGCTCTCGGACTCGATCGCGCCGAGGCGAGCGCCCGTGACGCCGGTCATGCCCTCGAGAAACTTCGGCAGCCGGATGAAGCCCGGCTTCGGATACTCGACGATCCGCACCTTCCGGTCCGGACGGATGCCGGCAGCGCGCTTCGCGGCAAGGACGGCGTCGCCGAGTCCGCCGATCCGGTCGACGAGCCCGCGCTCGAGCGCGTCGCGGCCGAGGAAGACATGACCCTCGGCGACCTCGCGCACGCGCGCCTCGGGCAGCCGCCGTGCGGCCGCGACCTTCGCCACGAAGTCGTCGTAGAGGTCCTCGAAGAGGAGCTTCACCTGCCCGCGCTCGTGGTCGGTCAGGTTGCGCTCGGGAAGCGTGGCCCCGAGGAGGGGGATCCGGAGCCCGCCCAAGAGGTCCGCGCTCGATCCCCGCTGCACGTGATCGGACGTGAGCCCCGTCTTCTTGCCGAAGCCCTCGTTCCAGGCCCAGCCGCCGATGACGCCGATCGAGGCGGTCATCGTGAACGGGGTCGCGAGGATCGAGTCCGCGTCCATGCTGATCCAGTAGCCGCCGCTCGCGGCGACCCGTCCCTGGCTCACGATCACCGGCTTGGCCCTGGGCTTCGCGCCGAACGAGCGGATCTCACCCGCGACGAGATCGGACGCGAGCGGATCGCCGCCGGGCGAGTCGGCGCGAATCACCACAGCCTTCACGCCCTGGTCCTTCCGGTACTTCCGGAGCTGCTTCGACGTGGCCCGCCCCTTGATGCCCTCGTCCATCGCGCAGATGCCGATCTGGTACACGAGCGCGATCTCCGGACGCGGACCCCACTCCTCGTCCGGTTGCCAGCGAATCGCGGCGAGCGTGCCCGGCGAGACGAATGTTGCGTGGCGCGGCCCGAGGCTCTTGGCGACGGCCTTGAGCGTGTCGGGGCGGCCGATCACGTCGACCCAGCCGAGCTCCTTGACCCGCTTCGGCGTGAGCAGGGGCTCGTCGTTGACGGTCCGGTCGAACTTGTCCCGGGTCGCGCGGCCGGTTCCGGTGAAACCGGATGCCAGCTCCGCGTATCCCGCGTCCACGAGCGCCTGGTTCTGCTCCCGGTCGGCAGGGGACATGTCGGTGCGCGAGAAGGTCTCCATCGCGGACTTGTAGCGGTAGTAGCGCCACTCGTCGAAGCCGATGCCCAGCTTGTCGAGCGTACGCTTCAGGTACGTGCGCGACACCTGGATCCCGGGGAAGGTGACGAACCCCCTCGGGTCCATGACGATCCTGTCGGCCGCGGTCGCCATGTAGAAGCCGCTCACTCCGACCTGGTCGATGTAGACGACCACCTTCTTCCCACGCGCGCGGGCCTCCAGAAGTTTCTCCCGAAGCTCCCAGATCATGGCCGCGCTGGCCTGGAACCCGGAGAGGTTGAGGACGATGCCGCCGACCGTGGGGTCCTCCGTGGCCATACGGATCTTCTCGAGGAGCGGCCAGAAGGCGATCGAGCCCGCGTCGCCGTACACGTATTTCTGGTAGACCGCCTTGCCTTTCAGGTCCATCTGCACGAAGCGCCGACCTCTGGCCCGATGCGCGTCGAGGTCGATGCCCCGCTCGGGTGGCTGGACCCGGGCGACGTAGCGCGTCGCGCCGAGGTTGCCGTCGCGGTCGTACTGCGGTGTGGCCCGGAAGCCGGCGCGCTGGAGCGTGAGACCGGCGGTGACCTGGAGCCGGTCCTGATCCCCCCATCGCGCGGCCGCCTCGAAGCCGTGAAAAGGCCGGATGGCAACGCCTCCCGCGAGCGGGCCGCCGTCCCAGCGATCGCCCCGGCTCAAGGAGTAGTCGGCGAAGAGGAGGAGCCTGGGATCGCCGAGCGGGCGGATGCCGATGTCGGCGATGCCGTCGATGTCGCCGCCGCTCAGCGCGAACCGCGTGGTGAAACCGGTGCTGAGGTAGCGATTGGGCCGGTGGATGCTCCCGAAGCCGAGGAAGTTCTGGTGGTTGAAGGCCCCCTTGCCCGGCCCGGAGAAGCCGAAGGACATGCCGCTGTAGTTGCCGCGCTTGCCCGTTCCGGTCCCGATCTGCCAGTCGGTGACGTTGGCCGGCTCGCCGTCGATGCGCGCGTCGTGACGTCGGATCGACATGCCGAGCCCCTGTCCAAACGCGAGCCCCCAGCTGTCCATGGCGTTCGGGCGCACGTCCGCGTCGGACCAGAAGAAGCCCAGCTCGCCCTTCTCGAGGACGCCCCACTGCGCGGGGTTGAACATCGCCCCGATCGCGCCGTCGTCGGTCCCGGGCGTCTTGGAGAGCACGTCCGACTCCTCGGCGTAGGGGGCGAGGCCGTCCCAGGCGAGGGCCGGCGCCGGCGCGAGCAGGAGGGCGAGCGCGAGGGCGGCGAGCGCGACGGGGGCGGCTGGGAGCGCGACGGCGGCGAGCGGTCTCACGGTCCGGCCCCCGCGGTCCGCTCGGCCTTTTGCTCCTTCCAGCGCGCGTAGAACGTGCTGATCCCGAACAACACGAACACCACGGTGATGGAGAGCCATCGTGGAACCTCCCAGCCGATGAGTCCGATGGAGTGGAAGTACTCGATCAGGAGCTTGATCCCAACCCAGGCCACGATCACGTACGCGCCATGCACGATCGCGGGATATTTCTGCACGATGCCGAGGAGCTGGCCGATCAGGAGCCGCATGGCCAGGATCCCCAGGATGCCGCCGGTGACGATGACCCATGCCTTGCGGGACATGGCCACCGCGACCAGGATCGAATCGATGGCGAACACGAAGTCGGTCAGCTCCACCCGGACCACGGTGCTCCAGAAGGCCGACAGGCCGAGGAAGGTGCGGATCGCCCGCTTCGGGCCGTCCGCGGATTCGGATCGCTGCAGGAAGTGCTTGCCCGGCAGGTAGAGGAGGTAGAGCGCTCCGACCAGCTTCACCCAGTTCCAGTGGATCATGTACGTGGCGAACAGGGTGGACAGGATCCGGAACGCGAAGGCGCCGCCGATGCCGTAGCGAAGCGCCCGTGTCTGCTGGCCGGGCGGGAGCGGCAGGACCAGAACGGCCAGCACCAGCGCGTTGTCCGCGCTCAGGGCTCCCTCGAGCAGGACCAGGAGCCCGATCGTGATGAAGTCGTGCCACTCCACTCCAAAGGGCATAGAGGGGACGACTTTACCCGAAAATCAGTCGGTCGGGGCGGCGGGCGCCGGGGGCGCCGGCGGGACCTCCGCGCCGGCCGCGGCCGGCGCATACATGGTGCGGATGTACTCCTTCAGCATGCGGCGCGAGGAGAAGGCGGGCGTGATGGTCCGGAGCGTGTGGCGCACGATCTCGAGCCACCCGCGCGGGATGCCATCCATGCCTCGGTCGTAGTAGAGGGGAACGATCTCCCGCTCGAGGATCCCGTAGAGCTGGTCGGCATCGTGCGCGTCGGCCTCGTCCCCGTCCGGCCCGCCGAAGGCCCAGCCGTTCCCCGCGTCGTAGCCCTCCATCCACCATCCGTCGAGCACGCTCAAGCTCGGCACGCCATTGAGACCGGCCTTCATGCCGCTCGTCCCGCACGCCTCGAGCGGCGCGCGGGGATTGTTGAGCCAGACGTCCACGCCCTGCACGAGCCAGTGCGCCGCATGCATGTCGTAGTCCTCGAGGAATGCGATGCGGCCGGCCATGATCGGGTCGCGCGCGGCGCGGTAGACCGCCTGGAGGAGATCCTTCCCTCCCTCGTCGGCCGGGTGCGCCTTGCCGGCGAAGATGATCTGCACGGGGCGGTGCGTGTCGTCGAGGATGTGGCGCAGGCGGTCGAGGTCGCGAAGGATCAGTGTGGCGCGCTTGTACGACGCGAAGCGCCGCGCGAAGCCGATCGTGAGCGCCTCCGGATCGAGCAGCGCACCGAGCGCCACGGCCTGGCCCGCCTCGACGTCGTGCGCCGCCCAGCGCTGGCGCAGCCGGTCCCGGAGGAAATGGAAGAGCCCGAGCTTCACGTGCGTGCGAAGCGCCCAGAGCGTCTCGTCGGTGATGGACTCCGCCTTCTGCCACAGGGCGGGATCGTCGTGCCTGCGGAGCCACTCCGGATCGAGGTTGTCCCGCAGGCACCGGTCGGTCGCGTTCGCGGTCCAGGTGGGCACGTGGACGCCGTTCGTGATCGAGCGGATGGGCACGTCCTCGGGCTTCCGGCCCGGCCAGAGCGGCGCCCACATCGCGCGCGAGACCTCGCCGTGCTTCTTGCTCACCGCGTTCACGTGACCCGAGAGCCGGAGCGCGAGCGCGGTCATGTTGAAGGCGATGCCCCAGTCGGCCGGGTGGGACGCGAGCCCGTAGAGCTTCGCGCGGTGATCGCCGAGCGCCGTGCCGTAGCCCTCGAGCGGATCGAGGTGACCCTCCATGAGCGGGTAGTAGAACGCGTCGTGGCCAGCCGCGACCGGGGTGTGCGTCGTGAACACCGTGGTGCGCCGCACGATGTCGACGGCATCGTCGAACGAGCGGCCAGCCGCGATCTCCTCGCGGACCCGCTCCAGCATCATGAGCGAAGTGTGCCCCTCGTTGCCGTGCCACACGGTCGGCCTGATCCCGAGCGCGCGCAGCACGCGTACGCCGCCGATGCCGAGGAGGATCTCCTGGCTCACGCGCGCGTTCTGGTCCCCGCCGTAGAGGCGCCCGGTCAGCTCGCGATCGCCCGTCGTGTTCTCGTCGATGTCG
>JAEHDN010000132.1 GCA_016880395.1 Candidatus Eiseniibacteriota bacterium | reverse complement strand
TCGAGCCGGTCGCGATCTGGAGGGCGAGGTCCATCTGGTTGCGCATGGCGACGATCACCGCGGTCGAGTGCTCCGCCGCGTTGCCGATCACCGCGACCACGATCACGCCGACGAACACCTCGGTGAGCCCGAGCGCCCGCGACGTCGCCTCCACCGCCCCCACGAGGATCTCGCTCATCCAGGCGACCAGCGCGGTGGCGACGAGCAGCAGGATCACGGAGCGCCACACGGAGCCCGACGGCTGTTGAGCACCCTCCACCTCCTCGCCCGCGTAGAGATGGCGGTGCGTGCGCAGGCTGAAGAGGAGGCTCGCCCCATAGGCGATGAAGAGCACGACCGCGATCTCGAGGGAGAGCCCCCGCTCGAGCACCCCCTCGCGCTCGGAGGTCAGCCGGTGCGAGGTGACCGCGGCCATGGCGATCGGGTGGAAGATGGCCGGCACCACGAGACCGATCGACGCGAGCGCCAGCAGCGTCGAGTTCGCGGCGGCCGCGGCGCGGTCGAAGGTCTGGCTCTCGCGCTTCAGCCCGCCCGCGAAGATCGCCGCGCCGAGCACGAGGAGGACGTTCCCGATGATCGATCCGGTGAGGCTGGCCTTCACGACGTCGTAGAGCCCGCGCTCCAGCGCCGCGAAGGCGATGATCAGCTCGGCCGCGTTCCCGAACGTCGCGTTGAGGAGCCCGCCGACGCCGGCTCCGAGCCGGGCGGCGAGCTGCTCGGTGGCGCGCCCCATGAGGCCGGCGAGCGGAATGATCGCCAGCCCGGCGCAGCTGAATATGGCCAGCGGCCCCCAGTGGAGATGCTCCGCCAGGATCGCGACGGGAATGAAGACGAGCAGAAGCTGGAGCGCGTTCTCGGGGGCGAAGAGCCGCGAACGCGCGGCGCTCGGCACCGGATGACCGGCCGTGTGTCCCATGGGCCCGGCAGTATAACCGCGATGTCCCTGCCGCGCTCCGTGGGGTACCCTTTCTCAATGACCGGCTGCTGCCTGGTTCTGTCCCTCCTCACGGCCCTGTGCGCCGTCGCGGCGCCATCTCCCGCCCTGGCCGCCGAGGGCGAGGCCGACTCCGTCACCGTCACCATCGCCGCGCACTACGGCCGCTCGTCCGTCCACCGGTTCTTCTTCGGGAGCGACTACCGCCGGCTCTGGACCACGCCGATCCGGGTCCAGGTGCTCGACCTGTCGCGCGAAGCGGGAGGCCTCTCGCCCGTGCGCCGCGTGGGCGGCCGGCAGACCCAGGCGCTCGCGCTCCGTGGAGCGGACGGTCGGAGCTACACGTTCCGCGGACTCTCCAAGGATGTCTCGGGGCTCATCGACGAGCAGCTCCGGGGCACGGTCGTGGAGAGCATCCTCAAGGATCAGATGGCCGCGCAGCATCCCGCGGGCGAGCTGGTGGCGGGGAGCCTCACGCACGCCGCTGGCCTCCACACGCAGGCCTGGCGCCTCGTGGCACTCCCGGACGATCCCGCGCTCGGCGAGTTCCGGCAGGAATTCAAGGGAGCGGTTGGGTTCTTCGGCGAGTTTCCCACGGGGCCGAGCGGCGAGCGTCCCGGCACCTTCGGTCTGACCGAGGTCGTCGGGCACAAGGATCTGTACGACAAGCTGGAGGCCGATCCCGCGGCGCGCATCGACGTCGACGAGTTCCTCACGGCGCGCCTCCTCGATCTCGTCCTCGGCGACTGGGACCGCCACCGCCGCCAGTGGCGCTGGGCGCACTTCGAAGGCGATCCGCTCTGGCATCCGATCCCCGAGGATCGGGATCAGGCGTTCTCGCGCTACGAGGGCCTTCTCCTCGGCATGGGCCGCACCCGCGACCAGCGATTCCAGAACTATGGCCACGAGTACGGGAGCGTCTACGGGCTCACCTGGAACGGGCGAGATCAGGACCGCCAGCTCCTGGCCGGGATCACCAGGGACGACATGAAGCGGGCGGCGACCGCGCTCCAGGCGAAGCTCACCGACGAGGAGATCGACCGCGCGGTCGCGACGATGCCCGACGCGTGGCGCCGCATCGACGGAGCGAGGCTCACGGCCGACATGAAGGGTCGGCGGGACCGGCTCCCCACGATCGCGGACCAATTCTACAGGCAGCTCGCGGACAAGGTCGACGTGACGCTCACGAGCCAGGCCGAGCGCGTCGAAGCGGTTCGCTCGAAGAACGGAGACCTCGACCTCACCGTGCGTCCGATCTCGGAGGCGCCGGCGGGCGATCCGTCCTTCCATCGCACGTTCCACCGCGGCGAGACGAGCGAGGTCCGGATCTATCTCCTCGATGGCGACGACCGGGTCGAGGTGACCGGACCCGAGGGAGGGGTGAGGCTCCGCGTCGTCGGCGGGGCGGGAGACGACAGCCTCGCGGCGCGCGGCTCGGGCCCGGCGAAGCTCTCCGATTTCCAGGGACATAACGGCACCGACGGTGCGCCCTGGGACGCCCGGACCTACACGCCGCCGCCCGCGCCGGCCACGGCCCCGTGGATCCAGGCGCGGGACTGGGGCTCGAAGACCTACCGCACGCCGTGGCTCACCTACGGTCCGGATCTCGGAGCCTTCGTGGGGCTGTCCGTCGATCACCGAGCGTACGCATTCCGCAAACACCCCTACGCCGCGCGGCACGTCCTGCGCGGCGGCTGGGCATTCGGGAGCCAGAGCGGCAAGGCGGACTACGACGGCGAGTTCCGGCGCGAGAATCGCTCCGACTTCTGGGCGCTGCACGCGTCAGCGTCCGGAGTGGACGTGCTCCGCTTCTACGGTTTCGGCAACGAGACGCCCGACCTCGAAGGAGATGCGAGTCGCGTGCGGGCGATCCAGTTCCTCGTCTATCCCAGCTACAACGCCGCGCTCGGGGCTCGAACCCTGTTCCGCTTCGGCCCCCTCTTCAAGCAGAACAAGGTTCGCCGCGACAAGGCCGAGGAGGATTCGTCGTTCGTGTTCCTGACTCAGCCCTACGGATACGGGAACTTCGCGGCGTGGGGCGCTCACGCGGACGCCGTCTACGACAGCCGCGACAACGGGGCCTTCCCGCGGAAGGGGATCGTCCTCGCCGCGCGTGGCACCGTCTACCCGAAGGGGCTCGATGCCGAGGAAGCCTTCGGCGAGGCGAACGGAAACGTGAACGCGTACGTCTCGGCCGGCAAGGTCCTCACCGTCGCGCTCCGGGGCGGCGGGAAGAAGCTTTGGGGTCGGTATCCCTTCTACGAGGCCGCCGAGATCGGCGGCGGCTCGGTGGGCGAGGGCACCTTTGGCGAGCCCGACTACACCCTCCGGCCCTTCCCGGTCGCCCGCTTCCAGGGCGACGCGTCGCTCTGGGGCAATGTGGAGGCTAGGCTGCGGCTCTTCCGCGTGACGCTTCTTCTACCCGCACACGTCGGACTGCTCGCGTTCTCCGATGGAGGGCGCGTCTGGTACGACGGCGAGACCTCCGACATCTGGCATGGTGGAGGTGGCGGAGGCGGCTGGCTCTCGTTCCTCAACGACCGCGGGACGTTCTCGGCGGGGTACGCCCATTCGGGCGGCTCCAATCGCTTCTACTTCAAGGGCGGATTCACGTACTAGACCGATGCGGATCGGCGTGATCTCCGATACACACGGACTCCTCCGGCCGGAGGCGCTCGACGCGCTCCGAGGGTCGGATCGCATCGTCCACGCGGGCGACGTGGGAGACCGGGCGATCCTCGACGCGCTCCGCGCGATCGCGCCGGTCACGGCCGTGCGTGGAAACGTGGATCGCGGCGACCTCGCAGCGCTCCTTCCCGCGACGGCGACCCTGGAAGCGGACGGCGTCCTGATCTACGTCCACCACGGACACGAGTCGTCCAGGGCGACTCCGCCGGCGGGAGCGCGCGTGGTGATCAGCGGGCACACGCACGTTCCGGAGATCGAGGAGGCCGGAGGAGTGCTCTACCTGAACCCGGGGAGCGCCGGTCAGCGTCGCTTCGATCTGCCCGTCACGGTGGCGATCCTGACCGTGGACGGAGACGGTCCGAGGGCCCGGATCGTCCCGATCCTCCCGTAGCCTCGTCGTAGGCTCCAACGTAGACCTACCCTCCGCGAACGGTTACCCTTGCAGCCCTCCCCACGCTGGAGAACCGCCTTGGAGCTTGGGCCCGGCAAGAAGCTGTCCCATTACAAGATCGTCGAGAAGCTGGGCGGCGGGGGCATGGGTGTGGTCTACAGGGCCGTCGACCTGCACCTGAATCGCGATGTCGCGATCAAGGTCCTGAAGAGCGGCCGTCTGAGCGATCCTTCGATGCGCCGGCGCTTCAGTCTCGAAGCGCGCGCCCTCTCGCGCGTCAGCCACCCCAACGTGGCTGTCATCCACGACTTCAGCGGAGACCGGGGCCTCCAGTACATCGTGATGGAGTACATCCCGGGATCCACGCTGGGGGACCGGATCCGCACCGGCCGTGCTCCCGAGCCCGAGGTCGTGACGCTCGGGATCCAGGTCGCGGACGGGCTCTCCGCGGCCCATCAGGCCGGTGTCATCCACCGCGATCTCAAGCCGGGCAACGTCATGCTGACGCAGGAGGGCTGGGCCAAGATCGTGGACTTCGGGCTTGCGAAGCAGCTGCCCCGTTCCTCGGACACCGAGATCGGGTCGATCACCGACTCCGACAAGGTCGTCGGGACCGTGCCCTACATGGCCCCCGAGCAGATCCGCGGCTCGTGCGACGCGCGGACCGACGTGTACTCGCTTGGGGCGGTGCTCTACCAGATGGCGACCGGCCAACGGCCGTTCCCGGACGAGGATTTGCCCCGGCTCATCTATGCGATCGCCTATGTCCGTCCGGAGCCGGTCCGTTCGCTGAATCCGAACGTCTCCGTCCCGCTCGAGGCCGTGATCCACCGCGCGCTCGAGAAGGAGCCCGATCTCCGGTACGCGACGGCCAAGGACATCGGGGCCGCGCTGAAGGAGCTTCGCGACGTGGTCCGGTCGGGCGGATCGCCGCACGCGCTCCCGGCCACTCGCCAGCGGATCTACTCCATGGCGGTGCTGCCGCTGGACGACCTCTCTCAGGGAATGGAGGGCGATTACTTCGCCGACGGCATTACGGAGGCGATCGTCAGCGACCTCTGCCGGCTGAAGGGGCTCGCCGTCATCTCCCGGACGTCGATCATGCGGTACAAGCGGACCGAGAAGCCGATTCCGGAGATCGCCCGCGAGCTCGGCGTCCAGGCGGTGCTCGAGGGGACCGTCCAGAGGGCCGGCGATCGCGTGCGGATCAACGTCCGCCTGGTTCGCGCGGCCTCGCAGGAGTCCCTCTGGGCCGAGACCTACGACCGCCGCCTGACCGACATCCTGACCTTGCAGAGCGATATCGCGCGGTCCGTGGCGCGGGAGATCGAGCTCAAGATCAAGCCGGGCGATCCGACGTTCGCAGCGAAGTCTCCCGCAGTCGACTCGGAGGCGCTGGGCCTCTACCTCCGCGGACGCTACCAGTGGAACCGCCGCGACCTCGATGGGCTTCGTGCCGCCATCCGCTGCTTCGAGGGCGCCATCGCCAAGTCCCCCAACTTCGCCCTCGCCTACGCAGGACTCGCGGACAGCTACACGATCCTCGGCAACTGGAGCGTCATGGCGCCTCGCGACGTGTACCCCCGCGCGAAGGCCGCGGCGTCAAAGGCGCTCGCGCTGGACAGTAACCTGGGCGAGGCGCACGTCGCGCTCGCGTTCGCGGAGTACCTGTACGACTGGAAGTGGGATCAGGCCGAGAAGGGCTTTCTGCGCGCGATCGAGCTGAATCCGAGCTACGCCCAGGGGCACTCCTGGTACGCGACCTTCCTCGCCGCGATGAAGCGCCACGACGAGGCGATCGCGGAGGCGCTGCGCTCGGAGAAGCTGGATCCACTGAGTCCGATCATCTCGGCCATCGTGGCGTGGGTGCACTACAGTGCCCGGCGCTACCAGGAGACGGTGGAGCGATGCCGCCGCGACCTCGAGATGAATCCGATTCCGCAGTCCTACCTCTTCATGGGGCTCGCGCTCACGCAGCTCGGCCAGTACGACGAGGCCATCGCTTCGTTCGAGCGCGGCGTCTCTCTCTCGGGTGGTCTCACCGAGATGTATGCCGGCCTCGGATTCGCCTGCGGCCTCTCGGGGCGGAAGGCCGACGCGCGCCGCGTGCTCGAGGATCTGGACCGCCTGTCGTCGGCGCGCTACGTGCCGCCCTATTCCCGGGCCATCGTCCACGTCGGCCTCGGCGAGCGGGCGGAAGCGCTCGAGCTCCTGGAGCAGGCGTGCGAGGCGCGGAACACCTGGCTCATCCTGCTCGGGGTCGAGCCCCTCTTCGACAGCCTCCGCGGGGAGCGGCGCTTCCAGGACGTGCTCGACGTGATCGGACTGCCATGAAGAATCCGTTCCTCGTCGGGGAGCGGATCTACCTGCGACCGCTCGAGCGAACCGACGTGCCGCTCCTCCAGGCCTGGATCAACGACCAGGACGTCATCCGCAACCTCCTCAACTTCCGCCCCATGAACGTGCAGGCCGAGGAAGAGTTCGTGGACAAGGTCACCCGGGATCCCGACCTCATCACCCTCGGCATTGCGCTCCGATCCGACGACCGCCTGATCGGGAACGTCGCGCTTCATCGCATTCAGTCGCGGGACCGGCAGGCGGGGTTCGGCATCCTGATCGGGGAGAAGGAGGAGTGGAGTCGGGGCTACGGGACGGAGGCGACGCGGCTGATCGTGCGATACGGATTCGACGCGCTCAACCTGCACCGAATCTGGCTGCACGTCCTCGAGCACAACGAGCGGGGCCGTCGCGCGTACGAGAAGGTCGGGTTCCGGGTGGAGGGGGTCCTGCGCCAATCGGCGTTCCGGGAGGGCCGCTACTGGGACACGATCACGATGGGAATCCTGCGCGGCGAGCTGATCGATGCACCGCCGGCGTCGGGCCAGAATCCGCCGGCGCGGAAGCGCCGCAGCGCTAGAGCCCGCCCGGCCCGATGATGCGCAGCGTGGCCTTCGTCGGCCCCGTGCGAATGACGTAGCCGCGCGACAGGAGGGACTGGATGGTGTCGAGGAGCTTGGGGTCCGTCGTCACGACCGAGACGCCGACGAGCACCAGGCTGCGGGGATCGCCGGGCGCATGGGGCTGCCCAACCCAGTTGTCCCAGTCGAGCCGGTAGTCCCTCCGCACGAACTCGAATCCCGCGGGGAGCCGGCTCACGAGCTCCGCTGGCGGGATGCCGACGGGTAGGTCCGCCGGCCACTGGGAGCTGTCGCCATAGTTCATGTACGCGGCCGCTCGAACGGCATAGAGATCGCCCACCGCCTGCATCGCGTGCGTGCTTCGCATGATCGATGTGTAGGCCGTGATCGAGATCCCGCCGACGATCCCGACGATCACGAGCGCCACCGCCAGCTCGACCAGAGTGAATCCGGACTGCCCCTGCTTCATCGCTCCCCACCCGTGGATCGCGGTGGCCGCGGACGCGGCGGATACCCTTCAGCACCCGACCCATCGGCAGAAGAGCGGGGGATGTTTACCGAGTGGTCACTGGGCGCTCCGCCTGGGTCCCGGAGGGAGGCGAGCCCGCCTGAGGCAGGCGCGCCCAGGCCGTCAGATCGCGATCCAGTAGGTCACCTTGGCGAGGACCCGGTTCTCGGGCTCGTTCTTGAAGACCTGCCCGCCGCCGATGTCCGGGCTGAAATTCTGGTCGCCCATGGTGTACCGATCCTCGGAGCGCGAGCGGCTCTGCGTCCACACGAGGTAGAACGTGCTGCCGGGCCGGTATTCCCAGCGGTAGACCACGTTGAGGTTGAGGGCGGCGTAGCTGAAGTCCCAATCGTTGACCGCGAGTCCGGGCTTCGCCGGGTCCACCACGACCGGATCCACGAAGGGCAGGAAGTCGTAGCTGTCGGCGTGGATCAGCTCCCGCACCCGCGTGTAATCGCCCGTGGTGACGAAGGGCTGGGCGTAGATCTCGAGCGACTGGTTGCGGCTGAAGAGGATGTTCGAACGGAGCGTCAGATCGAACGTCTCCTGGTGGATGTCCCCGAAGATGTAGCTCACCCCGCCGATCCCGCGCGCGTTCGGGTAGTCCCCCGTCGTGACATTGGCCAGCCACTGCGTGTCGTCGATGCGGTTGTCGAAGTTCGCCGAGATCGAATGGTTGATCGAGGTCGACTGGTTCCACTTGAGCGTGCTCGTGAGGTGGTTGCCGACGTTCTTGGCCGTGTCCACGAAGTAGTTCCCCTCGAGGGTCAGGACGAAGGTCTTGCGGGTGTCGCTCGAGATGCCCGCCCAGCCGCCGTAGGTGTGCGGCTCCCGGATCAGCGGGCCGCCGCGTGTCTCGTAACGGTGCGTGCCCTCGCCGTTGTACGAGAGCCCCATCCAGAACTCGCGGTAGTGCCGGTCCTGGAGCCACGAGCTCACCTCGACGTGCGAGTACTGCGGATGAGCGCGCCCGTAGGACCACGCGGGGGCGCCGGTCTCGATGTCGTAGCCCGTGCGTGAGGCGTAGATCCAGCTCCGGTTCGCATTCAGGTTGAACTCGCCCCGGTTCCAGGTCTTGCTCTTCCCCTCCGGGTTGTAGGGCTTGAAGAGGTACATGCTCGTGAAGATCTCGTCCGGCGACTCGAGGAAGCCCATGTCGTTGATGCGGAGCTTGGCCGCTTCCCACCGGCCGGTCACGCCGCCCTGGAGCTTCCCGCCGCGGCGGCGGATGTCGAGCGCGCCGCCCGTGCCGTAGACAGGGTCGCCGCTGATCGTGGGATCGCTCGACGAGGTCTCGGGATCCTGGATCGAGCCCACCACGGAGCCCTGGATGTTGTACTCGCGGTTCTTGGAATTGAGATCGAAGTCGAAGCCGCTCGTGTAGGCTTCGCGCGAGCCCTCATCCCCGTAGAGGTCGCGGCTCCCGGTCCGGAGCACGGCCGTCTGCATCAGGTTGAAGCGGTTCCGCCCTCCCGTGAACTCCTTGCCGAACCGCCCGACGAAGTAGCGGGTGAGCTGGTCCCCGCTCTTGAAGAGGTTGTGGGCCTGCCCCTCCTGCGTGACGTCGGTCGAGGCCGCGAGGGCTGCGACCGACACGCCGCCGAAGCTCTTGCCCGTGAGCTTCGCCGCGTACCGGATCCGCGAGTTCTCGTCTCCGGTACCGATGCGGCGCGAGTAGAAGAGGTTGAAGTCCGGGTGCTGGAAGAAGCGGCTCCCCTCGATGAAGAAGGGCCGCTTCTCGTCGTAGAAGGTCTCGAACGGCGAGAGATTCAGGACGGCCGGATCGGCCTCGACCTGTCCGAAGTCGGGCTGCACGGTCGCGTTGAGCGAGAGATCGGGCGTGATGCCGTACCGGAGATCCGCGCCGATGTTGCGGAACCCCTCGACGTCGTCGCCCGAGCCCTGGATGCTCGGGTCGGTTGCGCGCTGCACGAAGTAGGGAAGGAGCTCGATCTGCCTCGCCGCGTGCACGCCCTCGAGCCCGGTGAGATTGCCGAAGCGGCTCACGAGGCCGTGTTCCTTCCGATCCCAGGTGACCCACGCGGTGTTCTCGCCACGACCCCGCATGTACCGGTTCACCTGGAGTCCCCAGGTCATCACGGGCGCGGTGCGGTACTTGATCGCGGAGAACGGAATCCGTATCTCCGCGTACCAGCCCTGCTCGTCTCGCGAGGTCTCGGCCTGCCACACGGCATCCCAGTCCACGTCGGTGTCGCCGTCGTTGAACACGTACGCGTCCTGCTGCACGCCGGTCGCGCTCACCTTGAAGTTGTAGCCCGTCGTGTGGTCGTGATACGGGTCGATGTAGACGCTCACGATGTCGCAGTTGGCGTCGCGGTCGCGCCGCGAGAGCTTGGCCACGATCTTCGACGGATCGCGCTCGAGGCATGCGATCCCGAAGGTGACCGCGTCCTCGTCGTAGACCACCTTGAAGACCGTCTGCTCCGACGGCTCCGCGCCGCGGTCCGGATCCCACTGGCGAAACCCGTGGGCCGCCGGCACGTCGGCCCACGCGGGCTCGTCGAGCCGCCCATCCAGGTGCACCTCGCCGCTCCCGTTCAGGCGGTGGGCCGCAACGGTGGGGACGGTGGCCCGGCGTCCATCGGCGCTGTCGGCGTCCGCGCCCCCGGGGGGCGCCGGGTCGAAGCCTTCGAAGGCACCCGCGGCGGGGGCGAGGCAAAGCGTCACGACGAGGCCGAGGAGGCCGGAAACACGCTTGTGCCGCATAGATCGACTCCTTGGACGAATCGGGCTCGACGAGGGGACGCGCCGGGGGGGACGCTCGCCTTCAGTACGCGGTCCGGAATGCAATCGTTTCGACAGGCTGCGGCGGGAAAGCGTTGGAAGCTTACGACAATCCGTCCTCGCCGATCCATTCCGTGAGGAGCCGGTGGAAGTGGTGCACGCCCTGCTCCCTCTTGGGTGAGTACCGGCCCCGGTCGTAGAGCCGGGATCGGACGCCCCGCTGCACGCTCTCCACCACCGACTCGTCCTCGCGCTCCACCCGGTCGAGGGCCGCGCCCGCTCCCCGGTCGAGCCTCGAGGGGTCCCACACGAACGGCAGGAAATGGACCTTGGTGCGATCCACGGCCAGCGGCCGGACCACGTTGATCGAGATCCCCCACGGATAGAAATTGAACATCGTATTGGGGAAGAGCCACCAGTAGTAGGCGGCGATCCGCTGGCCGTGGTCGGGCGATCCCGGCGGGAGGTCGAACGCGTCCTCCCCCTCGGCGGCCACGCCCACCTGGAGGTTCGACAGCGGGTGGATCTCGGTGCGGTAGCTCCCGTAGTCGAGCGCCCCCGCGAGCCCCGCGTGCACGAAGGGGATGTGGAACCCCTCGAGGTAGTTGTCGCAGTAGAGCGCCCAGTTCGCCCGCACGACGTACTCGCGGGCGCGCGTCGGATCGAAGGCGCACTCGCGGATCGGCAGCCAGCCGCACCGCTCCCGCATCGGCCCGATCAGCTCGTCGAGCGTGTGGGCGGGTGAGAGCGAGGCGAACGCGAAGCGCTCCCATTCGGCGTGCGGCACGCGCGGGAGGTTGTCCGCATCGGAAGGGAAGCCCTCGGCCCCGTCGAACTCGGGCATCGAGTGGAACCGCCCGTCGAGCGAGAAGCGCCGTCCGTGATAGCGGCAGCGGAGCACCTGGGCCACGGCATCTCCCTCGGCGACCAGGTTCCCCCGGTGGGTGCAGACGTTGGAGAGGCAGTGGAGCCGGTCCTGCGCGTCCCGGGTGAGAAGGAGGGGCTCGTCCAGGAACCCCTCGAGGAGGGTCACCGGGTGGATCTGTCCGGGCACCCGGACCCGCTCCAGGTCGGCGACGAACTGCCACGAGCGCGCGAACACCCCCTCCCGGAGCCGCTCGAACAAGGCCGGGTCGGCGTAGAACCGCGAGGGCAGCGTGGAGGCCCTTCGGATATCGCCTTCGACTTTGGTAGTACGCGAGATAGCGCTCAGGATTCTCTCCTCAGAGGACGAAGGATTGTATACTCGGTTGGCGTCTTCGGGATGCTCGATTTCCCGCTTTCCACACGAGGTCGATCCGCCATGTGGCTTCTCTTTGTCCTGATCGCGTTCGCGGTCATTCTAGCCGTCCCGCCCATCCGTCGCGCCCTCATCACCCGGTGGGTCATGCCGATCCTGGCCGGGGCCCTCCCTCGCATGGGGGAGACCGAGCGGATCGCGCTCGAGGCGGGGAGCGTCTGGTGGGACGCCGAGATCTTCTCCGGCCGCCCGCGCTGGAAGCTGCTCCTCGAGTTCAAGCCGAAGCCGCTCACCCCCAAGGAGCGCGCGTTCCTCGACGGCCCCGTCGAGGAACTGTGCCGGATGATCGACGACTGGGACGTGATCCAGAAGGGGGATCTCTCGCCCGAGGCCTGGGCGCACCTCAAGAAGCACCGCTTCTTCGGGATGATCATCCCCGAGGAGTACGGTGGCCTCGGCTTCTCGGCGCTCGCCCACTCGGCTGTGATCACGAAGCTCTCGAGCCGGAGCGTGACCGCCGCGGTCACCGCCATGGTCCCCAACTCCCTCGGACCGGCCGAGCTGATCCTCAACTACGGGACCGACGCGCAGAAGAAGCACTACCTGCCGCGCCTTGCCTCCGCCGAGGAGATCCCCTGCTTCGCGCTCACGGAGCCCGGGGCCGGGAGCGACGCGACGGCGCAGCACAGCGAGGGGATCGTCTGCCGCGGCACGTTCGAAGGGCGCGAGGTGCTGGGCATGCGCCTCACCTGGGACAAGCGCTACATCACGCTCGCTCCAGTGGCCACGGTTCTCGGGCTCGCGTTTCGCCTCCGGGACCCCGAGCGGCTGCTCGGAGGGAAGGAGGACCTCGGGATCACCTGCGCGCTCCTGCCGACGCGCCTGCAGGGCGTCCGGATCGGCGAGCGCCATGATCCGCTCGGCGTTCCGTTCCTGAACGGCCCCACCTACGGCACCGACGTCTTCGCGCCGGTCGACTTCATCATCGGCGGACCCGCCATGGCCGGCAATGGCTGGCGGATGCTCATGGACTGCCTCGCCGCGGGACGCGGGATCTCGCTCCCGTCGCTCGCCGTCGGCGCGTCCGAGCTGGCCACCCGCACCACGAGCGCGTACGCGAACGTGCGCGAGCAGTTCGGACTGCCGATCGGCCGCTTCGAGGGGATCGAGGAGCCGCTCGCGCGCATCGCCGGCATGACCTACATGATGGACGCCGCGCGCCGCCTCACCGCGGGCGCGATCGACTCCGGCCAGAAGCCGGCCGTGATCTCGGCGATCGTGAAGCGCTATCTCACCGAGGGCATGCGCGCGGTGGTGAACGACGCGATGGACGTCCAGGCCGGGGCGGCGATCAGCCGCGGGCCGCGGAACATCCTCGCCGGCCCGTACGCGTCGGTCCCGGTGGGGATCACGGTCGAGGGAGCGAACATCCTCACCCGGTCGCTGATCGTGTACGGCCAAGGGGCGATCCGGTGCCATCCCTACGTGCAGGCGGAGATGCGCGCGGTGGCGGAGAAGGACCTCGTCGCGTTCGATCGGGCGTTCTTCGGCCACGTGGGACACACCGTCGGGACCGGCGCCCGCGCGTTCGGGATGGCGATCTTCGGGGGCGGCACCGGCGGCTCCGGCGTGGGCGGCCCCGCGGGGCCGATGTTCGGCCGGCTCGCCCGCTACAGTGCCGCGTTCGGGGTCGTCTCGGACGCCGCGATGGTCACGCTCGGCGGCACGCTCAAGCGCCGCGAGCGGCTGAGTGGCCGGCTCGCCGACGCGCTCGCGTGGATGTACCTCTGCTCCGCGATGCTCAAGCGCTTCGTCGACGACGGACAGCCCAAGCGGGACCTTCCGTACGCGCGCTGGGCGTCGGCGCACGCCGGCCACCAGATCGAGGTTGCGCTGACCGGCGTGCTCGCCAATCTGCCGAGCCGGCCCGCGGCGTGGATGCTCCGCTTGGTCGTCTTCCCGCTCGGCGCGCACGTGCGGCCGGTCTCCGACCGCGTGAGCGCCGCCGTGGCGCACAGCATCATGAACGATGCCGAGGCGCGCGAGCGACTCACGGCCGACATCTTCATCCCGCCTCCGGGTGAGCACGGGCTCGGGCGGCTCGAGGCCGCCTATCGCGCCGCGGTGGCGGCGGCCCCCGCCGAGAAGAAGCTCAAGGAGGCGATCCGCGCCCGGAAGCTCGAGCCACTCGAGGGCTGCGCCCTCTATGACGCCGGCGTCCAGGACGGCGTGATCACGGACGCCGAGCGCCGTCAGCTCTGCGAGGCGTTCGCCGCGCGCGAGGACGTGATCCAGGTGGACTCGTTCGGCTCCAAGGAGTTCGCGGAGATGAAGCGGTAGACGGCCCCCGCTAGCTGAACCGCTCGGGCCTCAGGTTCCAGAAGCTCCGCTCAGCGCAGCAGCCGCTCCCGTGCCATCGCGAGCCCCATCGCCGCCCCTTCGTTCCCATTCGCCTTCGCGAGCTCCGCCGCTCTCGCGAGGACCGCGGCCGCCTCCCCGCGATCCGAGACGATCGAGGCAGCGAGATCGGCGGCCACCTGCGGCGACCAGGCCATCACCTCCTCCGACGTCGTGCCCGCGAGGAGATCGAACGGGGCGCGGTGCTCGAGCCAGCCGTTGTCGTCGGTGTTGATCGGACCCGGGCCCGCCTCGCGGGCCACGCGATCCAGGCTGCCCCTGTAGTAGCGCATCAGGTCGGGCAGCGAGAAGACGCCCACACGCGCGAGATTCTTCGCAACCCGCCCGTCCTCGAACCAACGTCCCAGCTTCCCGAGGTCGATGCCGATCTCCTGGTCGGGCGACGCGAGGATCACGAGGTCGGCGGATCCATCCACGAAGAAGAGCTGTCCCTTCGGAAACCGTGTCGCCATCGTGCGGAAGATCGTCTGGAGCGTCGCGGGCGAGGTCTGATAGCACTGCACCCACTGACAGAAGATGCCGCCTGGCCGCAGCTTCGACGCGGCCGTCCGGTAGAAGTCGCGCGTGAAGAGATCGGCCATGCCGGCGATCCAGAGATTCGAAGGCTCGGAGATGATCACGTCGTAGCGGTTCCGCGTGGAGCGAAGATACGTGCCGGCATCCTCGATCAGGAGCCTGTGGCGCGGATCGGCGAGCGGCTTTCCGGCGTCGGCATCGAAGTAAGGGGAAGCTTCCGCGACCGCACCTTCCAGCTCGATCGTGAGCACCTCGCGAACGGGATGAGTGAGGACCGCACCCGTGGTGACCCCACTGCCATAGCCGACCACGCAAACCGATTCGGCCCGGTGGGCGAGGAGCACCGGGAGCTGTCCGACCATGACCTGCTGCGCCATGTCCTCGCCCACTCCGGTCGTGGCGTCCGTCTTTCCGTTGATGAGGAGCGCGCGGCGCTGGCCCGCCTCGATCACCGTCACGGCCGCGACGCGCCCTTCCTTATAGAAGAGGAGATGCTCGAACCTGGACGCGCCCACGCGGTCGATCACGCGGTGCACCATCGCCTCGCCGCCGGACCACTGGGATCGGAGGAGCCTCACGAGACCGAGGCTCATGCGCTCCGCGTTCCATGAAGGGATGCCCACCCACACGTACGCTCCGATGCCCACCGCGAGTGCGACCGCCGCCGCGCGACGCGGCAGCGCACGGCCCTCCCCGGTCAGGAGCGCGGCGAATCCGAGGGTCGTGTTGAGCGCGGCCGCCCATAGGATCGACCGGAGCGTGCCGAGCCAAGGGATCAGGATGAAGGCGGTCAGGACCGACCCCGCGATCGAGCCGACCGTGTTGGCCGCGTAGACCGTCCCCACCGATGCGCCGGCTTCGGTGCGGCCGATGCGACGGATCGCGACGGCCGTGGGGAAGAGCGCTCCGAGGACGAGGCACGCCGGGAAGATGATGCGCGCCGCGATACCCGCCTCGCCCCAGAGGAGTGTGACCGTGCTGCCGTTCGTGCGGCCGATGACTTCGGCCTGCCAGTGCGGGAGCCTGTCGAGAAGGCGCGCCCCGAGCGCGGTGGCCGCGGCGAGAAGCGCCTGAAGGATCCCGAAGAGGGCCACGGGCGCGCGCCATACCTTCAGAATCCGTGACGCCACCGCGGCGCCGAGCGCGATGCCTGCGAGGTAGATCGCGAGGATCGCCGAGAACGCGTAGATCATGCCGCCGAATGGCACTGTGAGAATGCGCGTCCAGGTGACTTCGTAGAGGATCGCGGTGAATCCGGACAGGGCGAACACAGGAAGAATCCATCGGTGCCATGCCCCGGGCGCCTCTGTCCGGGAGCCCACCCCGCTTGGCTCCGCACCTCGCGGGCCCTGCACCGCCGCGCCACCTGCCTCCGCCGCGGGGGGTGCCGCTGGCCGCCAGAGGAGAATGGCAGCGAAGACGAGCAGGTCGATCGCCGCGGCCACGGCCGCCGTCTTCCACAGGCCGAGCGCCGGAATCGCGACGAAGCCCGCCGCGATGACGCCGAGCACGGCGCCCGCCGTATTGATCGCGTAGAGTCTCGCCACCGAGGCGCCCGCTCCCACGCGGTCCCGGCGCGAGAAATCGGACACGAGGAGGGGCAGCGTCGCCCCCATCGCCGTAGTAGGTACGAGGAGGGCCGCGAAGAGCACGAGGAAGCGGAGCAGGAGGAAGGCGACGCCGTGCCCGAGCAAGAGCGCGTTCAATCCCGCGAAGAGGGGCCGCGCCACGATGAGGGCGAGCGGACTCGCCAGGCCGAGGATCGCGACCACGAGCTCGAGCCGCGCGTAGACCAGGAGCGGCTCGCGCGTCCGTGCGGCCAAGCGACCGCCGACCGCCGCGCCCAGCCCCAGTCCACCGAGGAACGCGGCCACCACCGTCGAGACGCCATAGATCGAGTTGCCCAGCAGGAGAGAGAGGTACTTCGACCAGACGATCTCGAGGATGAGCCCGGCGGCGCCGGACGCGAAGAAGCAGGCATAGAGGAGCGGGCGCCTCGAGGCCGTCCGTGCGGCCCCGAGCGAAGCGGCGTGAGATCTGGAGGGTCTGTGAGCGGTTACGCGCTTTTGCTTGGACTTGGCCATGCGAGCATGGTATAATACGCCTTTCCGCGCGCGGGTCTCGTACCCACGCACCCAATCGTGAAAGCGATCCCCGGCTTCTCCCGAGACACAGTGCGGAGACCTGCTCACTCATCCCGACATCGCGCTCTCGTGTCCGCAAGGGTTCCTCTCCAGCTCGCGGCCACGGGCTTCGTTACCCTCCTCTGGCTAGCTCTCGAGGCGGCTCGCGCGTTCTCGGCTCCTTCGGCCACCAACCCGATCGACGTGTTCCCTCGGCGCCTCTACCGGACCGAGATTCCGGCTCCCCTCAAGGGGGGGCCCTCCTCGCCCCTGACCTACCGCCGCATCCAGCTCACACCGCCGCCTCTCGAAGAGGTCTACGTGTTCCAGGACAGCCTGGACGGACTGACCATCGACGACCAAGGAGGCTGGACCCATTTCGACAACTCCGCCGGACCGACGGCATGGCACATCGACACGTTCCAGGCGTGCAACAACCATGCGTGGTGGTGCGGCGTCATCGACTCGAGCTGGACCAACGACTCGAACCGCGCGGGTTACGACAACAGCTGGGAGCAGTACCTCCAGCACGACGCCAACACCTCCGACACCTTGAACGTGCCCCCGGGTTCCGTCGTGACGCTGACGGTGAAGTACAAGATCAGCGCCGAGCCGTACTATGACTATGGCGAGGTCGAGTACGACGACCTCAACGATCTGTGGACTCCCCTCATCCGTGTGACCGGCAGGGTCCCGTCGACCGGCGTCGGCTGCGATTCCTTCACGGTCGAGCTGCCCGAGTCGAGCTGGGTCAAGTGGCAGCACTTCCCGACCGGCCCGAAGTCCCTTCCGTTCCGCTTCGTCTTCCACTCGGACATCGAGTACTCCTCCGCCGACGGCCTGTACGACGGGGACGGGTGGATCATCGACGAGGTCCGGGTCATGAAGAACGACAGCCAGGTCCTGTTCTACGACAACATGGAGAACGGCATGGGGACCTGGACCCGGTCGACGCTCCCGGCGGTTGGAGACTATTTCACCATCAACAGCAACGTCGCCACCGAAGACCTCTGCACCGACAACCGGACCAACATCTGGGTGGACTGGGACAACGTCACGCGAAGTCTGGTGCCCCGGCTCGACGACAGGCTCCTCACCCCGCCCGTGGACATCGACCAATCGGGTGAGGTGCTGGTCGCCTTCGACGTCTACCGCAACCTGCCGCTCTCCGCCTGTTTCTACTATTCGGTGAACTACCGCACGCGGATGATCGGAGCCAACTGGAGCGCGTGGATGGATCCGACCGGGCTCCTCTACTACGGCGCCAGCAAGGACTGGATCCGCCAGAAGATCGATCTGCCTCTGGCGGCGGGGAAGGACTCCGTCCAGGTCATGTTCATCGTGAAGGACTACGGCCAGATCTACTGCGGCGGGTCGACCGGCTACTCCAATCTGTATCCGCTCTTCGACAACGTGGCCATCGGCGTGCGCGCAACCACGCCCCCCGTCTTCATCCCGCGCGATCTCGACCTCTTCCAGGACACCTTCAAGATCACCGCGTTCTGGAAGGACGACAACTTCAACACTCCGCTCGGCGACAGCGCGGTCGTCCAGGTGGCCACGTCGCGCGGGTACAAGACCGGCTTCATGTACTACCGAGTGGGCACGAGCGGATCCTGGCTCTCGACTCCGCTCCTCATGAGCAACACGGCGGAGCCGACCTACCGCTACGCGGACGTTCCTCCCGGAAACTATCCCGCGGGAAGCGTCCTCCAGTACTACTTCGCGGTCACCGACAGCGTGGATTCGACGGCCTACCTGCCATCCAAGGCCCCGCAAACGGCCACATATCTCTCGGCGTCCATCCTGCCCGTGAAGTCCGCGACGAATCCCGCGCTGGGCTGCACCGACAGCCTCGCGACGGTCCTGTTCGTGAACAACAACTCCGGGCGGGAGACCGAGGCAACGATCGCGAAGGTGCTTTCCGCGCAGGGATACAAGTACGACACCTGGGACGTGAATGGGCCGACCTCGGGGGCGGGGAACACGCCGGGGGGCTCCCCCGCGGGCGATCCGTTCTATTTCTGGCCCGGGGCGACGACCAACGACCTCCTCCGCTACTCGGCCATCATCTGGCACGCCGGAAGCCTGAGCCAGTTCACCATCAGACAGCCCGACCAGGCTCTCCTCGAGTCGTGGATCCAGCAACCCGGAATGAGTCGCAACCTCTTCCTCGCTGGGGACAACATCGCGAACGAGCTGATCGTGCTCGGAGCGGACTACAACGCCTTCTTCGGGTTCACCGTCGGGACGCGGTTCCTGCGCGGGCTGTGGGAGAACACGCCCCAGGACACGCTCCACCCGCTCGTCACCGGCGTGGCCGGATCTCCCTCCGCCACCCGCCTCATGCACATCAACGTGGGCTGTCCGCAGGTGGATGACCCGGATCTCGTTGCGACCTCCACGTCGGCGCTGAGCCGCGGCAAGACGGGAACATGGCTCAAGTATCCGAACACCTTCGCTGCGGGCACCCGGTTCGCGACCAAGTACGTGTCGTTCGGCTCGGACAGCGCACGGAGCCTGTTCTGGACCTTCAACTACAACAACATCGAGGAGTCGGGCGAGCGGCTCCGGGCCATCAAGGACATCATGCTGACCTACTTCCAGATTCCAGCGTGCTATTTCGCGACCGGAATCGAGGAGGACCCGGTCCTCGCGCCCACGGGCGTCGATGTGCTCTACCAGAACGCGCCCAATCCATTCAATCCGGAGACCGTCATCCGATATTCGGTCGCGCAGTCCGGCCCCGTCACGCTTCGCATCTACAATGTCATGGGCGCCCTCGTGCGGACCTTGGTCGATCGCACGCACACGCCCGGCAGCTACCGCATTCGCTGGGACGGCACGGGCGACCATGGCGAGCGGCTGGGGAGCGGCGTCTACTTCTATCGGCTCGAGACGAGAACCGGAGCGGATTCGAAGAAGCTCATCATGTTGAAGTAGAGGGGCGTGCGCTCGCCGCCAGCGCAGCGCCTCCGCGTCCTACCCCGCAGGTTCCCCTTTCGGCCCCCAGAGAACAAATCTCCTCGCCCCCATACCGAAACTACATTCCCGGATCGCGCGGCACGCCCGCTGATGGCTGTCCGTAACCCTCTGCGGCACAGCGCCTAAGTCGCCCTATCAACTTCCCTGACCTCCGTGGCACGTCCCTTGATGGAGGGACCTGTACGACAACTCCGGGCATCCGGGGGAGGAGGTCTCAAATGAACGGACAACTACGGACATGCAACGCGCGCTTCTCGTGGACCACGCTTCTGGCTCCGGCCCTGATCGCCGGGCTACTCGTGGCGCCCACGGCGCGCGCCCTGGCCGCCGAGATCATTCCGTCCGTCGGGCTCACGCGCTCCGTCGACAGCGATGAAGCGAAGTCGTTCGTCGGGCTCGCCCTCCGCGGCTCGCTCATTCCGGGCGTGGTGAAGACGGAACTGGGCGTTCAGTACCGACAGGAGACGCTTTACGACGGCGATCTCAAGCTTCGGCAGTGGCCGGTGACGGCCTCGCTGTGGCTCGCGCCGGTGCCGGCCCTCTACGCGGGCGCGGGCGTCGGCTGGTACCAGACGACCTTCGATTACAGCGACGAGACGGGCCTCGGCGACACGACGCACCAGGACTTCGGCGTGCACGTCGGTGGAGGCGTGCGCGTGCCGCTCGTGCCGCACGCGGCACTGGATCTGAACGGACGCTACGTCTTCCTTCAGGACCAGGAATCCAAGCTCATCCCGGAGAAGTTCAATCCTGACTTCTGGAGCCTCTCCGCGGGCCTGGCGATTGGATTCGGAGGAAGAGGAGGTGAATCCCAATGAACGCGACGATGAACTCGACTCGATCCGGCCTGACCGTGATCGCTGCGGCGCTAGCTCTGCTCCTGGTCACGATCCCGACCCCGGCCTCGGCCTTCTCGCTGGTCGGCGCGGGTCCCCGGATTGGCGTCATGGATCCTGACGGCGCCGACGGCGCGCTGACGGTGGGGGCCGGTCTCGATTTCGAGCAGTCGGGCACGCGGGTCCACCTCGTGCCGAGCCTGCTCTACTGGAACGAGAACGACCTCAGCGACATCAATCCGAACTTCGACGTCATGTACCACTTCAATTCCGCAGGCCGCGTGGGCCCGTATCTGGGCGGCGGCCTCGGAATCCATGCCTATTCACAGGACGGACCCGGAGATCCGGGCACGGACGTGGGGGCGAACCTCTTCGGAGGGGTGCTCTTCCCGAGCCATGGTGCGACCTTCTTCATGGAAGGCCGGGCTGTCATCGCCGATCGGGACCAGATCGGTCTCCTCGGCGGCGTGAACCTGTTCCTCGGTCGGTAGGCTCTCTCGCGCGCACGTTTCCCCGCGCGCGATGCCCCGGCCAGTATGGGCCCGCCCCACTCGGGGCGGGCCCCCTCGCTTTTTCGCCCCTCGCGACCTAGACTCGAGCCAGCGTCGGCACACTCGCAGCGAACTCCTCCCCGCCAGGAGACGCCCGTCAGCGAATCCCCGGTCCGACCGGATCCCGATCGGGCCCGCGCACCCTCGAGCGACCCGCCCCCGACGGAGCTTCTCGGCACGAATCCTCCGTCCGTCGGGACAGCGCACGACCCGGCCTCGACTCCCGCCCGGTGGGGCGAGTTCGCGCTCCTCGAGCGTCTGGGCACCGGCACGTTCGGCGAGGTGTGGCGAGCCTGGGATCCCGCGCTGAGGCGCGAGGTCGCGGTCAAGTTCCTCCGGGACCAGTCGGCCACGGAGGGAGCCGGACAGGCGGCACTCCTCGAGGAGGCACGCGCTCTCGCGCGCATCCGCCATCCCGGCGTGGCTTCCGTGTACGGCGTCGCCGAATTCGACGGTAGAGCCGGCCTCTGGATGGAGTACCTGCGCGGCACGAGCCTCGCCGCCGCGATCGAAGCCAGGGGAGCGATGCCCTGGCGCGAGGTGGCGCGCATCGGCCGCGATCTCTCCTCCGCGCTCGAAGCGCTCGAGCAGGCCGGTCTCGTCCATCGCGACATCAAGCCCGCCAACGTGGTGATGGAGGCGGATGGACGCGTGGTGCTCGCCGACTTCGGACTCGGCGTGAGGCGGCGGCTCCTCGAGACCACCGCGCCGACGCTCGGCTGGGGGACGCCGCTCTTCATGGCTCCGAGCCTCCTCGGCGGGGGCGCCCCCACATTCCGGACGGATCTCTACGCGCTCGGCGTCACGCTGGTCTGGGCACTCACCGGACGCGCCCCGTTCCAGTCCCGCAGGTTCGACGAGCTGAAGATCGAGTCGGCGCAGGGACCCAGGTTCGATCTTCCCGCGAGCCACGATGCTCCGGCCGCGCTCCTCGATCTCATCGAGAGGAGTCTCCAGGAGTCGGCCTCCGCCCGCTTCACCGCCGCCAAGATGCGCGCCGGCCTCGAGGCGCTCCTGTCCGACTCCGGGCGGGAATCGGACGCCATGGCGGAGCGCCCATCGATCGCGGTCCTGCCCTTCCTGAACCGTAGCGGCGACGAATCGACCGACTACTTCTCGGACGGGCTCGCGGACGAGCTCGTGATGGTGCTCTCCAAGATCCAGGGCCTGCGCGTCATCGCGCGGACCGCCTCGTTCCAGTTCAAGGGAAAGAACGAGGGTCTGGCCGTGATCGGAGCCAAGCTACGCGTCGCGACCCTCCTCGAGGGAAGCGTGGTCAAGTCGGACCGACGCCTCCGCGTTTCGGTGCGGCTGGTGAAGGTGCCCGAGGGGGACTACCTGTGGTCCGAGGACTACGACCGCACCTGGGACGACGTCTTCGCCGTCCAGGACGACATTGCGCAGCGCGTCGTGACGGAGCTCAAGGGACGGCTGCTCGGCACGGAGGGGGATCCCTTCCGTGCGAAGGTCGAGGTCGCCGCGGCCGTCCGGGGCCGCGGGGAGGACCCGGAGGTTCACCGGCTGCTCCTGCAGGCGCGCTACCACATGGGCCGCGTGACGCCGGACGATATCGCCCGTGCGATCGAATGCATCGAGGAGGCGCTCGAGCGCGACGCCACCTATCCGCTCCTCTGGACCCTGCTGGGGCAGGCGCGGCTGAACCAGGTGGACTTCGGCTGGGCACCCCTCGCGGAGGGCGTGGCACGAGCGCGCGAGGACATCGGGCATGCGCTCGAGCTGGATCCGGATCTGGCGGAGGCCCACGGCGTGCTGGGCTGGCTGCGCATGCACTACGAGCGGAACTGGTCCGGGGCGGAGGCCTCGTTCCGAAGAGCGCTCGATCTCGAGCCCAACGCCGCCAATCTGCGGCGGGGCGGGGTTCTGGCCATGTGCCTGGGCCGGCCACACCAGGCGATCGAGTTCTACTCCCGCTCCATGATCCACGATCCCGTGAGCACGTCGGCGCACAACAATCTGGGCTTCGCGTACCTGATCGCCGGACGCTACGACGAAGCGGAGCGCGAGCTGCGCCAGGCGATCGAGCTGGCCCCCAAGAGAGTCGGCGCACGGTCGCAGCTCGCCCTCGCGCTGATGTCACAGGGAAGGATGGAAGAGGCTCTGGGCGAGGCGTGGGACGAGCCTCAGGAGATCTACCGGCTCTGGGTGCTCGCCATTCTCCACTACAAGCGGGGAGACGACGAGGAGTCGCGGCGGCCGCTCCGGGAGCTCACGGAGAAGTACTCGGACGACGGAGCCTTCCAGATCGCCCAAGTCCACGCGGTCCGTGGCGAGGTGGATGCCGCGTTCGAGTGGCTGGACCGCGCGTACCGGCAACAGGACGGGGGCCTCGCCAGCATCAAGGCGACGCTCATGATGGACCCGATCAAGGCCGACCCGAGGTGGAGCGCGTTCCTGCTCAGGATGGGATTCGACGCGTAGCGGGACCCGGCGCGTCGCCCGCCGCGCCGATCGGACGCTGACTAGCTGTTGATCGTCCGGCCGTCGACGGCCAGGGCCGCTTCCTTGAGGGCCTCCGCCAGCGTGGGATGGGCGTGGCAGGTCCGGGCGAGATCTTCCGCGCTCGCGCCGAACTCCATGGCGACGACGGCCTCGGCGATCATGTCGCCGGCACGGGGCCCGATGATGTGCACACCGAGGATGCGATCGGTCGTGGCGTCCGCGAGCACCTTCACGCGGCCGTCGATCTGCCCCAGGCAGTGCGCCCGCGCGTTGGCGCGGATGAAGAAGACGCCCTTCCTGTATGCGGTGCCCGCCGCCTTCAGCTCTTCCTCGCTCTTGCCGACGGTCGCGATCTCGGGCTGGGTGTAGACGACCCCGGGAATCGCGTCGTAGTTCACGTGGCCGTATCCGGTCACGATCCCCTCGACGCAGGCGACCCCTTCCTCCTCGGCCTTGTGCGCGAGCATCGCGCCGCCGATCACGTCGCCGATGGCGTAGACGCCCTCGGCCGCCTGATAGCTCGCGTCGACGGGGATGCGGCCCTTCGGATCCACCTCGATCCCGACCGACGCGAGACCGAGCCCGTCCGTGTTGGGCGCGCGGCCGACCGCGACCAGCACCCGATCGGCGCGAAGCGGCTCCGCCCCTTCGCATTCCACGACGCAGTCCTTGCCTTTCACGCGCGCGGCCGTGACGCGCTGCCCGAGCCGGATCTCCATGCCCTGCCGCTGGAGTAACTTCTGTCCCTCGCGCGCGACCTCCTCGTCCATGCCGGGAAGAATGCGGTCGAGGTACTCGACGACCGTGACCTTCGCGCCGAGCCGGAGCCAGACCGACCCCAGCTCGAGTCCGATGTAGCCCGCGCCGATCACGACCAGGTGGTTCGGCACCGATGTGTAGGAGAGCGCCTCGGTGCTCGTGCCGATTCGGTCCGAGTGGAACTCGACGCCGGGGAGCGAGGCGGGCTTGCTGCCAGTGGCGATGACGATGTGCTTCGCGGTGAGCGTCGCGGGCTCGGGACCGCCGGTGACCTGGACGCGGCCCGTGCCATCGATCCTGCCGAGCCCTCGGTAGTGCGCAACCTTGTTCTTCTTGAAGAGGAAGGCGACGCCCTGCGTCCGTCCGTGGACGACCTGCTCCTTGCGCTTCAGCATCGTGGGGAGATCGAGGTCAACCTGCCCCACCTTCACGCCGTGCGCCCCGAGCGCGTCCTTGGCTTCGTGGTACCGCTCGCTCGATTCCAGCATGGCCTTGCTCGGGATGCAGCCGATCCGGAGGCAGGTGCCGCCCAGCTCGCCCTCCATCTCGACGCAGCCGACACTCAGCCCGAGCTGTGCCGCGCGGATGGCGGCGACGTAGCCTCCCGGCCCGCCACCGATCACCACCAGGTCGTGGGAGACTTCGGCCATCTCAGATGCCGAGGAGCATGCGGGTCGGCCGCTCGACGAGATCCTTGACGTGCTTCAGGAAGGCGACCGACTCGCGGCCGTCGACGATACGGTGGTCGTACGTGAGCGCGACGTACATCATGGAGCGGATGACGATCTGATCGTCCACGACGACCGGGCGCTTCTGGATGGCGTGGAGGCCGAGAATTCCGCTCTGCGGCGGGTTGATGATCGGGGTCGAGAGGAGTGAGCCGTACACGCCGCCGTTCGATACGGTGAACGTTCCCCCCTTCAGCTCGTCCAGGTGGAGCTTGTTATCGCGCGCGCGCGCGCCGAAGTCGGCGATCTGGAGCTCGATGTCGGCGAAGCTCAGCCGTTCGGCGCCGCGAAGCACCGGCACCACGAGCCCCTTGCCGCCGCCGACGGCGATGCCGACGTCGTAGAAGTTGCGGTAGACGATGTCCTTGTCGCGAATCTCCGCGTTCACCTGAGGGAACTTCATCAGCGCGTCGATCGCGGCCTTCACGAAAAAGGACATGAACCCTAGCTTCACGCCGAAGCGCTCCTGGAACGCCTCGCGCAGCTCCTCGCGCACGGCGATCACCTGGGTCATGTCGATCTCGTTGAACGTCGTGAGGAGCGCCGCGGTGTTCTGCGCTTCCTTGAGCCGCTGCGCGATCCGGAGCCGCATCGGACTCATGGGGACCGCTTCCTCGATCCGCTCGCCGGTGTCGGGCGGCGGCGTCCATAGCGGTGCGGGGATCGCGGGCTTCGCAGGGCCGGCCGAAGCGCCAGGCGCGGGCTTCCGGGTCATGTGCTCGAGGACGTCCTCCTTGAGGAGTCGCCCTCCGGGACCGGTAGGTGTGACGTCCTCCGCCGCGAGCCCCTGCTCGGCCAGCGCGCGGCGCGCCGCGGGCATGACCCGGGCCGCGGCAGGTGCGGGTTGGGCGGCCTTCGCTGGAGCGCCCGCCGCCGGCTTCGCCGCTGCCGGCTTGCCATCCGCCTTGCCCTCGCCGATCGTGGCGATGAGGTCTCCGACCTTCGCCGACTCGCCCTTCTTCTTCAGCACCTGGGAGAGCGTGCCCGACACCGGCGCCGGAAGCTCCAGCGTGGCCTTGTCGGACTCGATCTCGACGAGCGCCTCGTCGCGCTCCACGGCGTCCCCTTCGTTCTTGAGCCAGGCGCCGATCTGCACCTCGGTTATGGACTCACCCACCTCGGGAACGCGCAGCTCCACGGGCATCGCTCGGGTCTCCTCGAACTCGTTGGCACGGGGGCCGGGGCCAGCGCCGGCCGGTCCGCGATTATGCCACGTCGAACGCGGCCGTGAGGAGCCGCTCCTGCTCCATGCGGTGGCTGCTCAGAGCGCCGCTCGCGGGCGTAGCGGCCTCGGGGCGCGAGACGCCGCTGAACGGATGGCGGCCGAGAAGCTTGAGCCCGAACCGCGCGCGCAGGTAGCGCCAGGCGCCCATGTTCTCCGGCTCCTCCTGAACCCAGATCACGGGCGTCGTCTCGCGCGCGCCGCGAACCGCCGGCTCGAGCGCGTCCTCCGCCAGCGGGTAGAGCTGCTCGACGCGCGCGATCGCGGTGTCGGCCTGGTGCAGCGCTTCGCGCTTCGCGATCAGCTCGTAGTAGATCTTCCCGGAGCAGAGAAGGATGCGCCGCGCCTTCTCCGGAGCGACCGCCGCGTCGGGGATCACGCGCTCGAACTTGCCGCGCGTGAGATCCGCGATCGGCGACACGCAAGCCGGATTCCGAAGGAGACTCTTCGGCGTCATGACGATCAGCGGCTTCCGCCACGGCCGCACGACCTGGCGCCGCAGCACGTGGAAGTACTGCGCCGGCGTCGACGGATAGACGACCTGGATGTTGTCCCTCGCGGCGAGCTGGAGGAACCGCTCGAGACGCGCGCTCGAGTGCTCCGATCCCATGCCCTCGAGTCCGTGCGGCAGGAGGAGAACCAGTCCCGACAGGCGGCGCCACTTCTCCTCGCCGCTCACCAGGAACTGGTCGACGATCACCTGAGCCGCGTTCACGAAGTCGCCGAACTGGGCCTCCCAGAGCGTGATTCCGCCCGGGCACTCGATGCTGTAGCCATACTCGAACCCGACCACCGCGATCTCGGTGAGCGGGCTGTTGATGATGTCGACCGGCGCCTGATCGGGGGCGAGGTGCTGGAGCGCGACGTGGAGGCGTCCGTTCTCAGCGTCGAAGAGCCCGGCGTGGCGCTGGCTGAACGTCCCGCGCAGCGTGTCCTGTCCGGTGAGCCGCACGCGCGCGCCCTCGAGCGCAAGACTCCCGAAGGCCACCGACTCGGCCGAGGTCCAGTCGAGCGGCTTCTCGCCGCGCGCCATCTCGCGGCGGAGCTCGAGCCCACGGCGGATCTTCGGGTGCGGATGGAAGCCCTCGGGCACGGACGCCTGCGCCTCGAGGATCGCCGAGGCGCGCTCGAGCGGGATGCCGGTCTCGACTTCCGGCACGTCGGCATCGGGCCCGCCACGGTACCGGGTCCAGTCGCCCGTGAGGGCGTCGATCGTCGGCCACGCGTCGCCGTTCCGGGCGTGCGCCAGCTCATCCTCG
>JAEHDN010000131.1 GCA_016880395.1 Candidatus Eiseniibacteriota bacterium | reverse complement strand
TGCAGGCGATCCGCGACATCAGCCACGATCCCACCCTGCGCGAGACGGTCAGGCTCAAGGACGGGCGAACCATCACGCCGCTCCAGCTCCAGACGGAGTACCTGGAGCACGCCACACGCTACGTGCAGACCATCGACCCCGATCCCGTGACGAGGGATGTCCTCGCGCGCTGGACGCGGGTGATCGAGGCGCTGCACGGAGACCCCATGGAGCTCCACCGCGAGGTGGACTGGGTCATCAAGAAGCGCATCATCGAGTCCTTCATGGAGAAGCACCGGCTGTCATGGCGGGATCCCAAGGTGTCGCTGATGGACCTGCAGTACCACGACATCCGCCCTCACACAGGGCTCTACTTCCAGCTCGTGAAGCACGACATGGTCGACCGCATCACGAGCGACGACCTGATCGAGCGCGCCAAGCACGTGCCCCCGCAGACGACACGGGCGCGGCTCCGCGGCGAGTTCATCCGGCAGGCCAATCTCAAGGGGAAGGACTACCGCGTCGACTGGGTCTACCTCAAGCTCAATGACCCCGAGCGCGAGACCATCCTCTGCAAGGACCCGTTCCAGAGCCACGACGAGCGGGTGGAGCGCCTGATCCGCTCCTTCTAGCACCGTCGTCGCCGGAGCGGGACCGATGTCCATGAGCCTCACGCCCCCATGAGCCTCAGTGCCGAGATCCTCCAAGCCCTCGTCGCCGGAGAACACGGCGATCCCTTCGCGGTGCTCGGACCCCACGCCTCCCGCGACGGCGGCGTCATCGTGCGCGCCCTCTTGCCCGGCGCGACCGAGGCCGCGGTCGTCGTCGATGGCGGCGCCTTCCCGGCCCATCAGCTCAAGCCCGTCCATCCGGACGGGCTCTGGGAAGGCGAGGTTCCCGGCTGGCTGCCCCTCCGCTACCGCCTCCGCGTCGGCTACGGCGATGGGCACACGACGGAGATCGAGGATCCCTATCGCTTTCCCTCGACACTGTCCGGCTTCGATCTCCACCTGCTCGGCGAGGGCACGCACTACCGGGTCTACGACAAGCTCGGCGCGCATGCGGCGACCATCGACGGCGTGGCGGGCGTCCTCTTCGCGGTCTGGGCGCCCAACGCCAAGCGCGTCAGCGTGGTCGGCGACTGGAATACCTGGGATGGACGGCGCCATCCGATGCGCCTCCATCCGGGCAACGGCATCTGGGAGCTCTTCCTGCCGGGAGTGACCGGGGGGTCACGTTACAAGTTCGAGATCCTCTCCAAGTCGGGCGCGCCGTTGGCGCTCAAGAGCGATCCCTACGCCTTCGGGTTCGAGCCCGACGAGCCGCGCACGGCATCGGTGGTCGAGCCGCTCGACGGCTACGCCTGGAACGACGGCGCGTGGCTCGCGGAGCGGGGGCGCCGACAGGCCCTCGACGCGCCCATGAGCGTCTACGAGGTACACCTGGGCTCATGGCGTCGCGTGCCGGAAGACGGCCATCGCTCGCTCAGCTACCGCGAGGCTGCCGAGCAGCTGGCAGACTATGTCACCGCCATGGGCTTCACCCACGTCGAGCTCCTCCCCGTCATGGAGCATCCCTACTACGCCTCGTGGGGCTATCAGACGCTGGGCTACTACGCGCCGACCCGGCGCTACGGCCGGCCCCACGACTTCATGGCTCTCGTCGACCACCTCCACCGGCGAGGGATCGGGGTGATCCTCGACTGGGTCCCCGCCCACTTCCCGCGCGATCCCCACGGGCTCGCCTACTTCGACGGCACCCACCTCTTCGAGCACGCCGACCCGCGCGAGCGGGAGCACCCGGACTGGGGCACGCGCGTCTTCAACTACGGCCGGCGGGAGGTCGCCAACTTTCTCATCGGCAATGCGCTGTTCTGGCTCGAGCGGTACCACGTCGACGGTCTGCGCGTCGACGCGGTGGCGTCGATGATCTATCGCGACTACTCGCGCAAAGCGGGCGAGTGGGTGCC
>JAEHDN010000130.1 GCA_016880395.1 Candidatus Eiseniibacteriota bacterium | reverse complement strand
CGCTCTCTTCGAGCCCGGCGAGGAAGAACGCTCATCGTCCTGATCGCGGCTGGAACGAGCCCATCCATGGGTTCGTTTCCGCCGCCGCCACTCTAGGCACCGACCTCTCGCCAAGTCAACGGCTTCCCGGCGCGCGGCGATTCGCGGGGGTTGCCTTGACACCTTTTCGGACGCTGGTGTAGCGTCCGTGGCCTGAAGGGGAGAGGGGTACACCACATCGCGCGACCCGGCCGTGCTGTCTAGATACCTGCTGCAAGCCATCCGGACTGCCTGCGCCACCAGCTCTCCCCGAGCCCGCCGGATCGCAGCCCGCTTCCTGGCTTCCCTCCAGTACACGCTGAGCCGCTCACGGAGGAGCGCCGTGCTCGACAACCTGGCGCAGATCGCCGCTTGTGGCCATCCCGAGCTCTCGAGCCCCGAGGCGCGCGAGCGCGCGGCGCGGCGCATGTTCGAGAGCCTCCAGCTCTCCTGGATCGAGTACTTCGCCGAGCGCCCCGCGGACGGGAACCGGCGCACGGGCTCCCTCGATTTCCGGGGGGCGGAGCTCCTGTACCGCGCGCTCGCACGGGGGCGCGGCGCGGTGATCGCCGCGCCCCACCTGGGAAGCTGGGAAGTGGCCGGGCTCGCGCTCGCCCGGCTCGGTCTCGAGGTCCACGCCGTGACTGGCGTCCAGATCCATCCGCTCCTCGCGCGCGCCATGCGCGACCGGAAGGTGCGCGAAGGGGTCCAGATCCGCACGCCGGGCGATGGGTTCGCCCCGCTCGTCCTTGCGCTCCGCCGTGGAGCCGTGGTCGTGCTCCTCGTGGACGGGGACGTCTTCTCGCGCTCGTTGCCGGCCCCCTTCTTCGGGCGCGCGACTCCCTTCCCCGCCGGGCCCGCCATCCTCGCCCGACGGGCCCGGGTGCCCATCCTCCACGCACACGCGGCGCGCGGCCAGGATGGACGGCACCGGATCTCGTTCGACGGCCTCGACGAGGCCGATCCATCGCTCGCGCTGCGCGAGGACCTGACCCGGCTCACCACGCTCGTCGCGCAGTCGCAGGAGCGGAACATCGCCGCGCACGTCACCCAGTGGTGCATCTTCCGCCCGCTCTGGGAACCGGCCGATGCGGCTTAGGGTCGCGATCGTCACGCAGGCCTACCACCCCACGATGGGGGGCGTGACCGAGCACGTCGACGCGACCTCGAAGGGGCTTCGCCGCCGGGGCCACGAGGTCACGGTGATCACGTCGGGATACCGCGGACGGCCCCGATTCGAGCCCGGAACCGTCCGGATCGGACGCAACGTCGTGGTCCCGTACAATGGCGCGCAGAATGACATGACCGTCGGATTCGACCTTCCGGAGCAACTCGGCGCTTTGCTCGCGGAGGGCCGGTTCGATCTGGTCCACGTGCATGCGCCGATGTCCCCCGTGCTGCCTCTGCTCACGCTCCGCCTGGCGCGCGTTCCCGTGGTCGGCACGTTCCACTCGGTATCCTCGGATCTACCGTACCGGCTCTTCGGCGAGCTGCTCCGCCCACTCTTCCGGCGGATCGACCGTCCGCTCGCGGTGTCGACCGCGGCCCGCGACTACATCCAGCGCCACTTCCCGGGGCCCGTGGAGGTTCTGCCGAACGGCGTCGATCTCGACCGCTTCCGTCCGCCGGCTCGGCGGGATGAGACGGACGGCGTGCCGACGATCCTCTTCGTCGGCCGGTTCGACCCCCGCAAGGGGCTCCCCGAGCTCCTCGATGCCTGCGCGATCCTCGTGCGCCTGTCGGTCCCCTTTCGCCTCGTGGTCGTCGGCGACGGGCCGCTCCGCGCCCAGCTGGAGCGGAAGTCGCGCGGGGCGCTCCGAGGGCACGTCCACTTCGCCGGCCGCGTCGGGCACGATCGACTGCCCGCCTACTACGCCGCGGCCGACGTCTTCTGCAGCCCCGCGCGATCGGGCGAGAGCTTCGGCCTCGTGCTCCTCGAGGCGATGGCGTCCGGGGTGCCCGTGGTCGCGACCTCGCTGCCCGGCTATCGCACCGTGCTCACGCCGGAGCGGGAAGGGATCATGGTCGAGCCGCGCGACGCGATCTCGCTCGCGCTCGCGCTGCGGCGTCTGCTCGAGGACCTGACCCTTCGCACCTGCATGGGAGAGCGCGGAATCGAGACCGCGCGCCGGTACGGGTGGGAGCACATCGTGGACCGCCTCGAGGAGATCTACGCCTCGCTCGTTCCCTTCCAGCTCGGACGGCGCCTCGCGCCGGCCCGGACCCGCGAGCGGCGGGCCGCAGGACTCGAGACGGCCGCCCGCTGATGCGCGGGGCCTCGTCGCTCCGCCTCTTCCGGAGCGGGAGCTTTCGCGCGCTCTGGGTGGGGCAGCTCGTCTCCATCTTCGGGGACCGCTTCACCTACCTCGCGCTCCTCGCGCTCGTGGTGGAGCGGGCGGCCGATCCCGCGAACCCCGCGCGCGAGCTGGCCTGGATCCCGATCGTCAGCTTCCTCCCGGCCATCCTCTTCTCGCCCTGGATCGGGGCTCTCGTGGACGGCTGGAACACCCGCACCACGCTGCTCGTCTCGGACGCGCTCCGGGGCGTGATCGTGCTCCTCATGATTCCCGCTGCCGACGCAGGCGGGTTGCCGGCCGCGTTCGGCCTCGTGTTCCTGCTCTACGTGGTCAACGCGTTCTTCCTCCCCGCCCGCTCGGCGATCCTGCCCGATCTCGTCCCCGAGGACGGGCTCGTCGGGGCCAATTCGCTCGCGACGCTCGCCGGCGTCATCGCCACCATCCTGGGCTCCTGGCTCGGAGGGCTCTGGGTGGAGCGCGCGGGCTGGCGGTTCGGATTCGCGCTCGACGGCGCCACCTACTTCGTGTCGGTGATCGCGCTCGCGTTCATCCGGCCGCGGGACGTGGGCGGTGGTCCGCGCCTGACCGCGCCGCGCCGCACGGCGGGCGGGGCCTACCGCGCGCTCCTCCGGGACGTCGCCGAGGGCGCGCGCCTCGCGCTCCGCTCGAGGCCGATCCTCGGGTCGATGCTCGCGATGGCGATCCTCTGGGTGGCCGGCGGCGCGCTCCACGTATCGGTCCCGACCGTCCTGCGCGGACATGGCACCGGCGTGGTCTCCGGAGTCGGAGGGGTGATCGCGTGCGCCTCGGCCGGGATGGTCGTGGGAACCCTTCTCCTCGCCGCGTGGGGACGAGGCGGGTCGCGCGCCTGGATCCTCGGGGGCTCGCTCGCCGGAGCCGGACTCGCCGTCATCGCGTTCGCGACGGTCCACGCGCGAGGCGCGGCCGCGGGAGCGGCCTTCCTCGTGGGCCTCTTCGTCGCCTTCCTGCTCATCACCACCGAGTCCACGATCCAGCGCGCGTCCCTGCCGGAGACGCGGGCGCGCATTTTTGCGCTGCGGGATTTCCTGGCTCGCCTCGGGGTGGTGGTGAGCGCCGCGTCCTTCGGGGCGCTCCTGGAGCGGAACGCGCTCACGCCATCGGCCGCGGTCGTGCTTGCGGGATGCCTTCTGATCCTGGGAGGCGCGGCGGGAGCGCTGTGGCGGCGCGGCGATCGCGGACGCGAGGGGGCGGCCCCCTAGAGTCCGGAGGTCAGAAGATCTTCTTCCCCTCGGCGAGCAGGTCGTTCAGCGCGTCCCGGAAGTACGGGGTCGAGTTGGCGAAATCGGCGCCGACCCGCTCCTTGTAGGTCTCCCAGGACTTCTTGATCTCGTAGCCGAGCACGGCGACGAGGTTCCCATCGGCCATCCCCCGATCCTTCTTCTCGCGGTTGTAGATGGCGATGTCCGACGCCAGCACGCGCGCGAGCCGGCGGGCCTTCTCGTGCCGCGCGCGCTCCTCGGGGGAGAGCCCTTCGGGAATCGGCGTGCCCATGGTCAGGGGCACGACGTTGCGCGTCGAGAAAGGAGCCTCCGCTCCGCCCGGCTCCGGCGCAGACGGAGGAGCAAGCTCGTGCGCGGGGGCGTGCGCCGACGAGGGGTGCGGAGTCGGCGAGGACGGAGTCGGCGAGGGCGGAGCCGGCGCGAGCGCGGCCACGTCGAGCCGAGGCGGCTCGACCTCGAGGGTCGGCGCACCGAGGCTCGGACTGGAAGCCAGCGCCGGCTCGAGTGTGGGCGCAGGCGCCTCGAAGGCGGGGACGGACGCGGGCCCGAGCGCGGGCGCCGCGTACGGCGCTGACGCCTCGAACGGAGGGGGCGCAGGCTCGATCGCGGGCGGCGTCGACTCGAACACGGGCGGCGCCGACTCGATCGCCGCGGGCGCAACCTGCTGGGCGGTCGCGGCGCCGATGTGCTCGAACGCCGGGTCGGCCGGGAGGTCGGCGGACGCGGGCGCCTGGAAGTGCTCGTAGGAGTCGTGCTCGATGTCGGGCGACGGCGGAACGCTCTTCGCCTCGGCCGCGAGCTGCTGCTCGAGGGTCACGCCCTCGGCCTCCGCGGCCGGCTCCGCCGGCATCATCGCCTCGGCCGGCACGCGGTCGGGCTCACGCGGGGCGTTCATCGGGGGCGCCTCGGAGCGCGGCGCGCGCGGGGCCGGAGCGGGCGGGATCAGCTCCAGGTCGACCGGAGCGAGCTCGATGATCGGCGCGGGCACCTCGATGATGGTCGAGCAGCGGCGACACTTCACGCGCGCGCCGTCGGGCGGCACGAGGGAATCGTCGATACGGTAGCGAAGCTGGCAATTCGTGCACTCGAACGTCATCGGGGCTCCCGGCGGATGAAGGGCTGACCTGGCGCTCCTTGTATCGGCACCGGCACCGCCATCTTTCGGTCGAAATCTCATCCACTCGCCAGGTACCGCTCCGCTCCGGGCACGTGGGTCTCGATCCACGCCTCCACGCGCCCTCCTCCGGACTCCGCCTCGCCCCGGTCGAGAAGCTCCTCGCTCAGAGCCTGGGCCGCTTCGACCAGGTCCTGGTCGCGCATCGGATCGGCCGCGCGGAAGGACGGAAACCCATGCTGCGACGTGCCCAGGAACTCGCCCGGGCCGCGCAGCTTCAGGTCCTCCTCGGCAAGCCGGAAGCCGTCCGACACCGACTGGAACACCGCGAGCCGCCGCCGTGCAGCCTCCCCGAGGCCTCGGCGGGTGACGAGCACGCAGCGGCCAGCCCGCTCCGCACGCCCGACCCGTCCGCGGAGCTGGTGGAGCTGCGCGAGCCCGAAGCGCTCCGGGTGCTCGATCGCGACGAGCGTCGCATCGGGGATGTCGAGTCCCACTTCCACCACCGTGGTCGTGACCAGGATCCGCACCTCGCCGCTCCGGAACCGCTCGAGCGCCCGGCGCCGCTCCTCGGCGGGCAGGCGGCCGTGGACCAGCTCGATGCCGGCGGAGGCGAGAGCGGGATCGTCCCGGAGCGCGCCCGCCGTGGTCGTGGCATCCTCGAGGTCGAGCGTCTCGCTCTCCTCGATGATGGGATACACCACGAACGCGCTCCCGCCCCGCTCCATCTCCTCGCGCAGGAGGCCCGCCAGAACCTCACGCCGCGCCCCGTCGATCGAGGTGGTCTCGACCGGCAACCGTCCCGGCGGCTTCTCGTCGAGAAGGGACAAGTCTAGATCGCCGTAGAAGGTCATCGCGTAGCTCCTCGGGATGGGCGTGGCGGTCAGGACGAGCAGATGCGTGCTCCGGTCCTGGTCGCCGCCCCGGGCGAGGGAGATCCGCTGGCGGACGCCGAAGCGGTGTTGCTCGTCGACCGCCACGAACGCGAGCGACCGGAACGCGACCGAGGGCTCGAGGAGCGCGTGCGTTCCGATCGCGATCGGGATCTCCCCGGACGCGAAGCCCTCGCGCAGCCGCCGCCGCTCGCGCTCCGGCGTCCCCGCCGTGAGGAGCCCGAAGCCGAGGCCGGCTGCCTCGAGGTGGCGCGCCGCGGTCGCCGCGTGCTGCTCCGCGAGGATCATGGTCGGAGCGAGGAGCGCCGCCTGATGCCCCGCGCCCGCGGCACGCACCGCGGCCGCCATCGCGAGGACGGTCTTCCCGGAGCCCACGTCCCCCAGGAGAAGACGCCGCATCGGCACCTCGCGGTCGAGGTCCGCCTCGATCGCGCCGAGAGCTCGCGCCTGCGCGGCAGTGAGCGGGAACGGAAGGCCGCCGATGAAGCGCCGCGCCGTCTCGGCTCCCGGGATGAGGGATGGAGCGCGGTGAGCCCGGCGGTGCCTCCGGCGCGCGAGCTTGAGCGCCACCTGGAGCGCGAGGATCTCCTCGAGCGCGAGCCGCCGCCGCGCGGGATCGACCTCGGCCACGCTCGAGGGAAAATGGATCCGTTCGAAGGCATCGGGGAGGAGCGGGAGCACGAGCCTGGCCCGCCACGCGTCCGAGAGAACCTCGGGCGGAGGACGGAGCCGATCGAGCGCTGCCCGCACCCGCGCGCGGAGCCATCGCTCGGTGATCCCCTCGGTGAGCGCATAGCGCGGGGCGATTCGACCCACGTGAAGATGCGCCTCCTCGGTCTCCGCCGGCTCGAACTCGGGATTGTGGAGCTCGGGCCCTCGGAAGGCATGCACGGCCCCGGAGAAGACGTATCGCTGCCCCACCTGGAGCGTGGAGGCGAGGTAGGGCTGGTGGAACCAGACGGCACGAAGCATCCCGGTCGGATCGCGCAGCGTCGCCTCGAGGTCCTTCCGCCCCCGCACCCGCCGGAGCGGCCGGACCGAGGCGACCGTGGCCTCGATGGATGCCTCCACGCCCGGCTTCAGCCGTGCGATGGGCGTGGTCTCGCGTCGGTCGCGATAGCCGACCGGCAGATGGAGGAGGAGGTCGCGGACGGTCCGGATCTCGAGCCGGGCGAGGCGGCGCGCCATCTCCGGCCCGACCCCCTCGAGGTAGCGAATCGGATCGGAAAGGGCGGTCACGAGGCGATGCTAGGGGCCCGTCGGGGGCAAGTCAAACCGAGGAGGGCGCACGGGATCCGGGTTGCACCCGCCCGGCCGGACCGGTAGAATGCCGGGCTCCACCCACGGAGGTGATCATGGCCAGGACTTGCGACCTGTGCGGGAAGGGCGTCCAGCACGGTCAGAACGTGAGCCACGCCCACAACGTCACGAAGCGGCGCTGGGAGGTCAACCTCCAGACGGTCCGCGCGATCGTCCAGGGGCGCCCGAAGCGGATCCGGGTCTGCACCCGCTGCATCCGGACCGGATCGGTTCAGAAGCACATGGGAGCCAAAGCGGCGCAGCGCGCCCGGGCCATCTAGCCCCGGACGCGCTGCCACACCGCTATCCCGTTTCCGGCCCGGGCGACCCGGGCCATACGTCCTTCCCGCCCGCCCGAGCCTTCCCGCGGCCGATCAATCCATCTGCTTCCGCATGAATGCGGGCACGTCCATGTTCTCCTTGCTGATCGCGCGCCCGCCGAACGGCCGCCGCGCGGTGCCGGGAGCCATCCGGAACGAGGCGCGAGGCGCGGCCGCAGCCTGGCCGGCCGTCGACGATCCGGTCGAGGCCTCCATCGCCTCCTCGGCCTCCACTTCCTCAAGCATGGGTCGCACCACCACGGTCGGGCGCGCCGCTCGCTCCATCTCGTAGATGCGGGCGGCCGCGGTCCGCGGGGTCTCCGCCGGACGGGACTTCAGCTCGCTCTTTCCGAAGCCGGTCGCGATGACCGTGATGGAGAGCGCGTCCCCCATCGACTCATCGATCACCGCGCCGAAGATCACGTTCGCGTCGCGGCCGGCCGCGTCCACGACCACCGTCACCGCCTCGTTGATCTCGTGGAGGGTCATCGATTCCCCGCCCGTGACGTTGACGAGCAGTGCCTCGGCTCCCGAGATCGACACGTCGTCCAGGAGCGGGCTCGACACCGCGGACTGTGCCGCCTCGTACGCGCGGTTGGGTCCGCTCGAGTGCCCCGCCCCCATGAGCGCGTTCCCACGCTCCGCCATGACCGTCTTCACGTCGGCGAAGTCGAGGTTCACGAGGCCCGGCACGGTGATGAGATCGGAGATTCCCTTGGTCGCGTAATGGAGCACCTGGTCCGCGACGCGGAAGGCCTCCTTCAGCGGCGTGTGCTTCTCGACGATCGCGAGGAGCCTCTGGTTCGGGATCACGATGAGCGTGTCCACCTTCTCCCGCAGCGCCTGGAGCCCATCCTCGGCGATCTGCATGCGGCGGCGCCCCTCGAACTCGAACGGACGCGTGACCACCGCGACCGTGAGCGCGCCCATGGACCGCGCCACGCGCGCCACGACGGGAGCCGCGCCGGTGCCGGTGCCGCCCCCCATGCCCGCGGTGACGAACACCATGTCGGCGCCGGTGAGCGCTTCGGCGATCGCGGCCTCGTCCTCCTCGGCCGCCTCGCGCCCGACGCTCGGGTTCGCGCCCGAGCCGAGCCCCTTCGTGATCCCGGTGCCGAGCTGGATCCGCTTCGGACAGCGGGACTGATCCAGGACCTGCGCGTCCGTGTTCGCGGCGATGAAGTCGACGCCGCGAAGGCCCGCCTCCATCATCCGATTGACCGCGTTCCCCCCGGCGCCGCCCACGCCGATGACCTTGATCGAGGCTCCCAACACCACCTTCCCATCCTCCACCAGCTCGAACATGTCACTTCCTCCCTGTGCGAAGCGGTTGCGCCGGTCCTAAACCAGCTCTTCGATCCAACGACGAATCCCCACGCCGATACGACCCATCCAGTTCCCATCCGCGACGCGCCGGCCGCCGTCGTTGTGGTAGGCGTGCATCGCCAACCCGACGCCGGTCGCGTATCGCGGGTCCGTGATCGTGTCCTCCATTCCAGTGAAGCCCACGGGAGCGCCCCGGCGGACCGGCATGTCGAACACCTGCTCGGCCAGCTCGGTCATCCCCGGCAGGAGCGACGCGCCTCCCGTCAGCACGACGCCCCCGCCAAGCAGATCGGCGGCCATGTGGTGCTTGCGAATCTCCTTGTTCGCGTGCGCGAAGATCTCCTCGACGCGCGGCTCGATCATCATCGCGAGCATGTGGCGCGAGATGTCGCGGTCGGGACGCCCGCCCACGCTCGGCACGCGGACCGTCTCGTCCGGTCGCACCATCGATGTGAGCGCGCAGCCCGACGCGAGCTTCAAGAGCTCGGCCCGCTCAACCGGCGTCCGGAGACCGATCGCGAGATCGTTCGTCACGTTCGCGCCGCCGAGTCCGATGACCGCAGTGTGCCTCACCGAGCCCTCGTAGAAAACCGCAATGTCGGTGGTGCCGCCTCCGATGTCGAGGAGCGCGACCCCGAGGTCCTTCTCGTCGGGGCGGAGCACCGCGGACGCCGACGCGAGCGGCTCGAGCACCAGCTCGTCGACCTGGAGCCCCGCACGCTCCGCGGCGCGGAGCACGTTCCGGCAGGCGGACGCGGCGCCCGTGATGATGTGCACCTCGGCCTCGAGGCGAACGCCCGACATCCCGGTCGGGTCGCGGATCCCGTCCTGGTCGTCCACGACGTACTGCTGCGGCAGGACGTGGAGGATCTCCCGGTCGGCGGGGATCGCGACCGCCTTGGCCGCCTCGATCACCCGCGCCACGTCGACGGGGCGGATCTCGGAATCCTTGCGCGAGACGGCGATGACGCCGCGGCTGTTGATCCCGCGGATGTGGTCGCCCGCGATGCCCGCGGAGACGCTCTTCACGCTCCGCCCCGAGGTCCGCTCGGCCTCCTGCACGGCGTGCTGGATCGAGCGGACGGTCCGCTCCAGGTTCACGACGACGCCGCGCTTCAGGCCGTCGGAGGGAGCGCAGCCGAAGCCGAGAATTCGAATGCCCTCGCCGGACGCCTCGGGCTCCGCCACCACCGCCGTGATCTTGGTGGTTCCGATGTCCAGCCCCGCGTAGATCGGTCCGTCCGCCATGTCCGCCCCCCTAGGTGGTCCCGCGCGGCGGCGGCGCCGCCGCGCTCACGCTGTCTTCGGGCGCGCAACGCACCACGACCTGCCCCCGGTATCGCACGTCGACGGAAAGCACGTGCCGCTCCCGCTCGCGGAGGTCGCGGAGCGCGGCCGAGAGCGCGCGCATCGACGCGACCGTGGCCCGCTCCGGGTCTACCGTGATCGGCACCTGATCCCGCGACAGGCGGAGGATGGCGCGATGCGGATCCACCGACACGACCTCGGACACGTCCGAGACGAGCCCGACATCCGGGGACTCGAGCACCTGGACGAGCCGGAGGATGTCCCCGAGCCGCGCGGTCGTGACTCTCGCACCGGGCTTCACCGTCGGGAACGGGACGCCGGACAGGACTGGACGGTCCGCGACCAGGCCCCGGTCGAGCGGTGAGAGGATCGTGCCGGTCGCGTCCACCTCGAGCAGGGTCCCCGCGTTCACGAGCAGGAACGTGCGCCGCTCGATCACGTCGATGCGCAGGCGGCCCGGATGCCGGGACACGCGCGCGTCGGCGATGCGCGGATGGAGGCGGAGCGCGGCCGCGACTTCGTTCGGGTGGATGAGGAGCAGGTTCTCGCGCTCCCGCACCGGAATCCACGACCGGACCTCGTCCGGCGAGAGATAGAGCAGCCCTGCCACCTCGATCCGCTCCGCGCGGAAGAGCGGGATCGCTCCGAGAGCCCGCGCGCACGGACCCTCGAGGAGCGGCGCGACGAGAGTCAGGACGAGGAGGCCGAGCCCGGCCGCCAGGATCCGCCGGTTCCGCCGGCGCCGGGCCGGGCGCTTGTAGGTTGGAAGACCCGCGTACCCCGCTCTCACGCCGCACCTCCCCGGATCAGCTCGCCGATGCGATAGACGTCGCCGGCGCCGATGGTGGCGAGCAGTCCATCGGCCCGGAGCTCCTTCGCGGCCGCTTCGGCCGCCTCGGCGAACGAGTGCGCGAGGACCACGCGCGGCCCCCCCGCGGCTGCGATCGCCTGGGCCAGCCGCTCCGAGGTGACTCCCTCGATCGGCGCCTCGCCCGCGGGATAGATCGGGAGGAGCACCAGCGTCTCGACGCCATGGAAGCAGGCGGCGAAGCGGTCGAGGAGCGCCTTCGTCCGCGTGTAGCGATGAGGCTGGAACACCGCCACGATGGGGCGTCCGTACGATGTCCGGAGCGCGCAGAGAGCGGCGTCGATCTCGGTGGGGTGGTGCGCGTAGTCGTCGACCCAGAGCGCCCCGTGCACCTGGCCTCGGGCCTCGAGCCGGCGCCCCACGCCGGCGAAGTCGCGGAGCGCGGCCTGGATCGTCTCGAACGGCACCGAGAGCTCCCACGCCGCGGCCGTGGCCGCGAGCGCGTTCCGCGCGTTGTGCGCTCCGGCGACCTGGAGGTCGATCCAGCCCTCGTTCCTTCCGTGCACCTCGACCCGGAAGCGCGAGCCGCGTCGCCCGACCTCGAGATCGAGGCCCCGGAACTCGGCCTCGTGCTCGAACCCGTACGTGAGCACGCGCCGGTGCACGTCGCCGCGGATGGCGGTAGCGCTCGGATCGTCGGCCGGAAGCACCACCGTGCCGTAGAAGGGAACGCGGTTCGCGAAGCGAAGGAAGGCATCCCGGATGCCGTCCAGGTCCTGGTAGAAGTCGAGATGCTCCAGATCGATGTTGGTGACGACGGCGATCGTGGGCGAGAGGAGGAGGAAGGAGCCGTCGCTCTCGTCGGCCTCGGCCACGAGGAACGGGCCGCGGCCGAGGCGTGCGTTCGCGCCGACCGCCTTGAGCCGCCCGCCCACGATCACGGTCGGGTCGAGGTCGCCGCGCGCGAGGATGTCCCCCACCATCGAGGTGGTCGTCGTCTTGCCGTGAGCCCCGGCGACCGCCACCGAGACCTTGATCCGCATCAGCTCGGCCAGCATCTCCGCCCGCGGGATCACGGGGATCCCGAGCTCGTGCGCATGCGCCACCTCGGGGTTTCCCTCGCCGATGGCCGTCGAGGCGACCACGACGTCGGCTCCGTCGACGTTCGCGGACGCGTGGCCGGCCGCGATCCGGGCGCCGAGCCCGCGCAGGCGGGCCACCGCCTCCCCTTCCTTCATGTCCGATCCCGAAACCTCGTACCCGAGATTCAGGAGGACCTCCGCGATCCCGCTCATCCCACTTCCCCCGATCCCCACCAGATGGATCCGCCGGATCCGCCCGTACATCCTCCTAGCTCTCGTCGATCGGGGCGCCGACCCCGACCAGCGACTCGATCGAGCGCGCGATCTTCTCCGCGGCGTTCGTGCGCGCGAAGGCGCGCGCGTTCCGCCCCATGCGCCGGAGCCTGGCCTCGTCCCGGAAGAGCGCCTCCACCCGGCCCGCCAGCTCGGCCGGATCGAGCTCAACATCGGCGATCATCTCCGCGGCGCCACGGTCCACGAGGCCCCGCGCGTTCTGCGTCTGGTGATTCCGCGCGGCGTGCGGATAGGGAATCAGGATCGACGGCACGCCGCACGCGGTCAGCTCCGTGATCGTCATCGCCCCGGAGCGGCAGATCGCGAGATCGGCGACCGCATACGCCTCCTCCATGCGGTCCACGTACGCGCGCACGCGCACGGGGAACGGGGCGCTGCGACTCGCCTCCGTCATGGCCGTCTCGTCCTCCGCGCCCGTCTGCCAGATCACCTGGACCGATGGGACGCGCGCGAGGAGCGGGAGCGCCCCCGCGACCGCGCGGTTGATGCTCGCCGCCCCGCGGCTCCCGCCGAAGACGAGGAGCGTGCGGCGCGTCGGGTCGAGACCGAGCGCCTCGTACGCGCTCGCACGGTCCTGCCGGAGGAGCGCCGGACGGATCGGATTCCCGGTCACCTTGAGGTGGTTCTTTCTCCTGAAATAGTGCCGCGACTCGACGAAGCTGATGTGCACCTGACTCGCGATCAGGCTGAGCCAGCGGTTCGCGGCGCCGGGAACCGAGTTCTGCTCCTGGAGCACGAGCGGGATGCTGAGGAGCCTCGCCCAGACCGCGGCGGGGCCGCTGACGTAGCCGCCGGTCGCGATGATCACGTCCGGCTTGATCTCCTTGATGATCGTCGCCATCTGTGCGAAGCCGCGCCCGAAGGACCAGAGCGAGCGCAACGCTCCGAGACTGGGCCGGCGCGGGAAGCCGCGCGCCTCGATCGGACGGAAGGCGAACCCCGCCGCCGGCACGGCCTTCGCTTCCACACCGCGGGCCGTCCCCACGAAGGTCACCTGCGAATCCGGGTGCAAGCGCATCCACTCCTCGGCAATGGCGATTCCCGGATAGACGTGGCCGCCGGTGCCGCCGGCCGCCACGAGGAGACGCACGGGCGGCGCTCCGCTAGCGGCCACCCGGGCGCCGGCCTCCGGTGGGCGCGGCGAACGCGCGTGTTCGGATACCGGATTCCATCTGACTCGCGATGTTGAGTAGGACACCGATGACTCCCAGGTTCACGACGAGGGCCGAGCCCCCGTAGCTGAGGAACGGCAGCGGCAATCCGGTCGTCGGGATCACGCCGGTCACCACCGCGATATTCATGGCGACGTAGACGGACAAGTTCACGGTGAGCCCCGCGGCGAGGAGGAAGCCGAAGCGGTCCGGCGCCGACCCCGCGATCTTGAGTCCGCGGAGGAAGAGCGCGAGGTAGGCCGCCAGCACGAGGGCGGTTCCCACGAAGCCCAGCTCCTCGCCGATCACGGCGAAGATGAAATCCGTATGGGGATCCGGAAGGAAGAAGACCTTCTGGAGCCCGTGCCCCGGCCCGGTGCCGAGAACTCCCCCGGATCCGAGCGCGAGGATCGATTGCGATAGCTGCCAGTTGCGCCCCAGGGCATCGATCGAGCCCCCCCACAGCCCCCGCCACGCCGCGACCCGCTCCATCATATACGGGTGGCGCAGCACCTGCACCCATGCAGCGACGGCGCCGCAGAGAACGAGGAGTCCGAGATGTCGGGCCCGGGCACCCGCGAGATGGAGCATGACGAAGCCGGTGGAGAGGAGCGCGATCGTGCTCCCGAGGTTGGGTTGGAGCAGGATCAGCACGGAGAGGACGCCGAGCGTGATGCAGGCCGGGAGGACGCCGTCCCGGAAGGAGGCCATCCGGTCCCCCTTCCGGTCGAGCAGCCGCGCGAGATAGACCACGCACGCCACCCGCGCCAGCTCGGTCGGCTGGATGTTGAACGTCGCGAAGGAGAGCCATCGGTTCGCGCCGCGCACCTCGCCCCCGAGCGCCAGGAGCATGACGAGGAGCCCCACGCTGGCGCCGAACGCCCAGGCCGCCCAGCGGGCGTAGACGTGGTAGTCGATCCGCGCCGCGACAAGCAGCACGACGAGGCCGAGGAGGACGCGGAAGGCATGGCGCTGGAGGAAGAAGTACTCCGACTGGTACCGCTCCGCGCCGAGGAAGGCGCTCGAGGAGTAGACCATCACGAGCCCGAGCGCGGTGAGCGCGGCCACCGTGAGGAGGAGCGTGCGGTCGAGCCGCGGCGCGGCGAGGAGCTGGCTCATCGGCGCCCCCGCTCGACGGAGCGCTTCAGCTCCATCACGGCCGCCTCGAAGCGTGCTCCCCGCTCCTCGAAGTTCCGGAACATGTCGAAGCTCGCGCAGCCGGGAGAGAGGAGGACGACCCCTCCTGGGGTCGCGTGGGACCGGGCCATGGCCACCGCTTCCTCGAGGGTCTTCGCCCGCGTCGAAGGCACCTGCGACCAGGCGCGCTCGAGCTTGGACGTCGCTTCCCCGACGTAGACGGCGTGCCGCACCCGCTCGTGGACCAGAGACGCGATCGCCTCGAAGTCCCCGTCCTTGTCCCGTCCTCCCGCGATCAAGGTGATCGGCTCCTCGAACGACTCGAGCGCGCGCTTCATCGCGTCGACGTTCGTGGCCTTGGAATCGTTGACGTACCGCACCCCCTCGATCTCGGCCACCTGCGTGAGCCGGTGCGGGAGCCCGCGGAACTCCTTGAGCGTGCGGGCCACGATGCGCTCGGACACGCCGGCCGCCAGAGCGGCGCCCGCGGCCGCGCAGATGTTCTCCGTGTTGTGCGGCCCGCGGAGGAGCGCGTCCTCGCGGCGGAGGATCATCCCCTCCCGTCCCCGGAAGCGGAACTGGAGGATTCCCTTCTCCTCCCACACGCCGTCCCCCGTGGGGTCGGCGGAGCCGAACCAGACCGGGGCGGAGCGCATGGGCTCGAGCAGCCGCGCGAGCCGCGCATCGGCGAGCGGCTGCACGCGAACGTCGCGCTCGGTCTGGAACGCGAAGAGCCTCGCCTTGATCTCCGCGTACCGCTCCATCGAGCCGTGGCGGTCGAGGTGGTCGGGGGTGACGTTGAGGATCACGCCCACCTGGGGGCGGAAGCGCGTGCAGAGCTCGAGCTGGAAGCTCGACACCTCGACCACGAGCCAGCCGTCCTCGGGGACCTCCTCGGCGCGCTCGGAGAGCGCGGTGCCGATGTTGCCGAGCACCTCGGTCCGCTTCCCGGCGCTCCGTCCGATCGCGCCGAGCAGCTCCACGGTGGTCGACTTCCCGTTGGTGCCGGTCACCGCCAGGATCGGCGCGCGCGCCACGGCGAATCCGAGCTCGAGGGGCGCGGCGTCGAGGTGCGCTACGGCACCATGGATGTCTCCGCGCTCGACGGCTGCGATCTCGTGGTGACGAGCCCGGGCGTGCCGGCCGACCTCCCGCTCTTCGTCGAGGCGGCGCGGCGCGGGATCCCGGTGGCGCCCGAGCTGGAGCTCGGATTCGCGGTAGCGCGCGCGCCGATCCTGGCGGTGACCGGCACCAATGGGAAGTCGACCACCGTCGAGCTGCTCGGCGCGATCGGACGGAGCGCCGGGAAGCGGACCGAGGT